>NZ_JBXARG010000001.1:381409-502278 GCF_058808015.1 Undibacterium sp. GW821-FHT11H02
CTTGGACTTGTTCAAACAGACCGTACACACTTTCGTCCAGTGCGGCCTTTTGGCGTGCCAGCGCTTGGGATGCCGTGTCAGTCAGTGCATTGAGTTCGTCTTGCAGTGAGGCGCGTTGTTGCGCGGCGGCCTCCTCAGCTGCTTTTTGCGCTTTGAGGGCTTGGATCTGATCAAAGATACCAACATTCAATTGATCGAGCGAGAAACGTTGCAATTGCAAACGCTGCTCATTCGTCATCATTAAATCATTTAATTCATTTTGCAGACTCTTACGCTCTGCGTCTATTGCGTTTTGAATTTCTGCAATTTTTTTATCTGCATCAATCTTCTCTTTGACTGCCGTAATAGAATCTGCCAAACCACGATTAACCTCGTACAGACCATTTTTATACAGCTCGTAAAGCTGCGTACTCGTCATGGTCAATTGGTTATATTCGTCTTGTAGTGACTTACGTTCGCTCTCGATATCTTGAGCGCGTTTTAAAGCTGCTGAATTATCCTCAATCGCGCCGGTGGCTTGATTTGCATAGTCAGCCACAGCTTTGAATTGTGGCGCGATCGCGATCAACTCTGCGTACATCTTGGCGCCAGATTCGCTGGATCGATCGAGCGATTGCACCAAATTTTTAAACTCTGGGATCGTGTCGATGGACGACTGGCCTAGGCGCGCCATTGTGGCTGATACGGAGTCTGCTACCGGCTTGATTTTTTCCGCATCGCTGAAGAAATTTTCGACAAAATATTGTGTGCCACTAGACAGCTTTTCAATACCACCAGCGAGCTCTGCTAAGCGTGCTGCGGCATTCGCACCATCCAATGTTTTGGCAAACGTTGAAAAACCCGCTGCTGTCATTACATCATTAACGCCTGCAAGCCCTGTTGCAAGACGAACCAAAGTAGCTGAGGCCGATTCGCCTTCCTTGCTAAATGTTGCAAGCCCTGGTGCGAGGCGGTTAGCGATGCCATCAAACACAGTGCCTAATGCTGCTTGCATTGCGGCTTTTGTTTCATCAGCAGTTTTTCCAACTGCGAAGCTAATCGTGTCGCTAGTTGATGTCACCGCCTCAGCACTTAGCCCTAAGACCTCAGCAAATCCTTTCGCCGCTGTTTGTATCGCTGTATAACCAGAGTTTAAGGAATCCAACATCGCACGGTCGCTGGACTGGCTTGCGGTATCAGTATATGAACGTCCGTTTGAAGCAATAGCGGCACTGGTAGCTAAGTTGTAATTCCAGACGCCTGAAGTATCAGAATTAAACCAGCCGCCATCCTTGGTCCAGTTGACGTTACGAGAAATATTGTTTGTGCCCAACGTACCGGTGACGTTTTGATCACCGATCACCCGGTCTTTGCCTGCTCCCAATTTTGCGACTACGGCAGCAGCAGCTAGATAAGGCGCGACCGTTGCCAATGCCGATCCAATTGATCCCAAGCTAGTCAAGATAGGCGCTGTCTCTGCCACCATGCCATTCATGACAGTGCCCATTTGTGACAGCCCTAAGGATTGCCCAATTGATCCTGTTGCAAAACTTGAGTACGCAGTCGACAACCCGCCTGTAAAAAGACTACTCAAACTGCCGAGGCTGGACGCGGCGCCCGCCACACCATTTGAGGCCGTGGCGGCTGATCCCATACCTAGCAATGATGCTCCGGTACTCATGGTGGCTTGAATCAAAATCTTAATGGCGTTAGTTTTAAAGAGGTTTTGAACACTGTTCCACAGCGACTTACCAAAACCTTTACCCGCTTCAAAACCGCGATAGAGTGAATCAGTCAATCCGTTGTAAATTTCACCGTAAAACTTAGTCCACTCTTGCTGCTCAGCCTTCAAAGATGCATTTGCCTTGTCAACCAATGCCTGCGAATTGACTTGGTCGATGAGCATATTTCTCTCGCCTTCAGCCATATTCGTTGCGCGTATTTCACGGATCTGTTTTTCTAATGCTAGCTCGATCTTTTTTTGCTCAATCAAAGTCGTGCGTTCGACATTGGAGCGTCCGATCAGGCTAAATTCCAATTCCGAAAGTGAATTAGCATCGTCCATCGCTTGCGCGTGGTCATCAAGGGACTTTTTGAAATTCTTATAGGCTTGGTCTTGCGCTTCAATGCCACTTACGATTTCCTTAGTCACATCACGAGTGCGACCAATTTGATCTTGCGCAAATTGTTTAAAGTCTGACGCGATGTCTTTTTGAATTTCTTTTTCCGCTTTCATTGCGGCACGATTTGCGGCACTGGTTAAGAGGATGGATTGACGTTCCTCATCACTCATTTTCTTATCGGCGAATTTCGCACGAATGAGTTTTTCCATCTCTGGCGTGAGCGCGCCCACTTCTTTGCGAGCTGCTTCAAGCGCTGCGGCCATCTGCTGTGCTTTTGTGCCGTTTTCGCCTAGCCACTTGTTCAACTTGTCATTGATCGTGATTGAATTGGCTTTTTCACCCTTAACTTTTTCTTCATTTATTTTTTGGGTTACTTCTTGAATGCGACGCAGTATCCGCGTACGCTCAATCATTTCACCATCACGGCTCAGTTCAGCTTTTGCATACTCACCACTTTTTGTGTTCAGATCGGATAGCGCTTGCGATAATTTATTAAGTTCTATCACCCCAGCTGCACCAGCACCCTTCGCCTGATCTAGCGTTAATCCTTTTTCCCGCAAAGAGATTAAGGTTTCATGTTTTTTGATTTGCTCATCTAGTCGCTGGACGATCGCATCCGATGACTCTAAGGTGGATGTTTTTGCCTGCTCATTAGTATCCTTGGCTACATTTCCCCAGGCCATCCACGCGGCCACACCGATACCCAAGATGGTTGTAATCAAACCAATTGGACCACCAATGAACCCAAGTGCCCTAGATAGCAAACCAGTACCCGCAGCAGCAGCGGTTGACGCCGCTCCAAGACCGTTTTGTGCTGCGGTTTGAGCTACCGTAGCCGCCGTAGCTTGCGCGGTCACTGCTGCTTGCTGGCGACCCAATACGGCTAATTCTGTCGTGATAGCTGCCCTTGCCTGCATGGCGACGGCAAGACTTACCTCACCTTGCCGAACGGCTGCCAGCGCTGCGCTTAATGCGCCTGCTGATGTCGCCGCTTGAATCTGTGCCTGGGCGGCCGTGATTGATGCGTTAGCGACCGCCAATTTAGCGACGGCATCTTCGCGAGCGCTTAGAATCGCGACCCGCGTCTCTGCGAGCTGTGCTACTTTGGCTGTAGTTTCTGCGACGCTTGCTTCAGCAGCTGCAATTGTCGCCGCTGTCTCCCTTCCTTTGGCTGCAGCCAACTCGGTACTGGCGACAATACTAGCTTTGGTATTGACGACCATATCGATGATCTTTTCGCTGATCTTGACTGCGGTGAAACCAGTTGCGGCGGCTGTGACGTAATTGAGGTTATTGGCTAGCGTGTTGATCGTCGTTGAAAGAATTTTAGCTGTGCCGTTATGCTCAGCTTGTACACCAACCATTTCTAAGACGCTGGTCTTTAAATTGGTCATTGCGCCAGAGATGGTCTGAACGTGTTTTGCTTCCTCGCGCAACTCTCCAAGCGCTTTTGGCAAGACCTCTGCCATTACTTGGCTAGTAATCTTACCTTCACTAGCCATCGTCTTGAGCGCACCAACGGGCACGCCTAAGCCATCTGCCAATGCCTTCATTAGGCGCGGCGAGGCTTCATTGACTGCGTTAAACTCTTCACCACGCAATGCACCAGCGGCAAACGCTTGACTCAACTGCAGTGTCGCTGACGCCGACTCCGCTTGAGTGGCTCCACTGACCCTTAGTGATAGCGTCACCGCTTCTGTAATTTCACCGACTTTTTGCTGAGCTACCCCCAACTCTCGCGTGCCATTGGCAATACGGGCGTAAAGTACCCCAGTACTTGCAAGATCTGATTGGGATGCTTTGGCTATTCGCGAGACATCAGCACGCGCTACAGCGTATTGTGTTTCGCTGCTGGTGGCCAATTTGAGTTGTGCGGTGTATTTGGTATATTCATCCGACAAGCGCGCAATCTCGTTAATACCGAGGCCGACACCTAAGACTGACAATGATTGTTTAGCGCGATCAGCGATAGCGCTTAACGAGCCGATTTTTCCTTCGACGCGCGATAGCTCACCCACCACTTGGGCACTACCATCTACTGACAATCGTATCTTTGCGTCTGCCATTTAGTTATCTTGCTCTCGCTGATCGTTGATCACTGCAATTTCCATTGCGTGGATTTCATTTGATAGTGCTTTGCGTCGCTTTTTCGGGATACCTTCCCAGTCCATGACGACGCTTACCGCTGGATAAGAAAGACCTGTGTAGCGCCCGTTAAAGTCTCTTTTCCACTGCGTTTGGACTTTTAACCAAAAATTAAAAGTCTCTAAACAGTCAGGCCAGAGCGCAAATGTCTCTTCAATGTCTGACTGATTTTCTAAATAGAGACCCAAGGCCGCCAGTGCTTCATCGATTTTTCTCTCAGGCTCTGGCTCATCCGGTGACGGTATGCGCAGCTGGCCTGAAGCGTGAAGCTTGGCGACCTCTGCTAGTTTTTTGTCTTAGCGCCGACTTCTTTTAAGTAACTGACCCACGCCACGTTTTGAATGCCAGGCAAGCTGAGCATCACTTCGAAGTTGTCTTGGCTAAAATCAACCGGTTCATTGTTGTCGTCCACTACGAGTGTTTGGTTTTCCCAGTTTTTTGTGACGCGCTTCATGACGTCAGAGGTCAACGCATTGTCATCTTTCATGATCGCGCTGATCTCTTCTTGGGGGAGGCGATCACAGATCAAGTTGAAGTTGAAGGACTTACCTTTTCCCTTGTTATTGACGTCGAATTTGACAGGGACTTTTACGGTATCTTCGATTACTAGTTTTGCCATTTGAATGCTCCAGCGCCATCGCGGCGTTAAGATTGTTAAAAATGGTGACGGCTGACCGTCACCGAAAATCAGTTTGAAAGAAAATTACTTGAAGACGATGCGCAGTTCGTCATTGCCAGACACTGGCGTTGCGCGCAGATCAAAACTAATCATGCGATTGCCGTTAAGTTCTGATTTTTTGTAGTTGATCAACTGCACCGCTGGCATAAACAGAATCACCGTGTTACCGGCTTCTGTACCGATAGTGAAACCGATACCTTGTGTGGTATTGGCTCTTACAGAGGCAGCCAAAGCGATCTCTTGAGCTGCGGTCAGTTTGAGCATCAATTTGCCAGTCACATCACGGTCTGTAATGTCGACAAATTCTTCATTTAACAATGCATTGAATGCGACCGCATTGCCTAATGAAAGCTCTAAGCCTGTCGACGAATACTCAGTACCGCCAGATAGTGCACCGGCTGCGTAGGTACAGCCCAGGGTAATATCGACCACATTCGTCATGGTCAAGGCTACTGGTTTCTTGAATGCGGTATAGACTGGAGTAATACCCGCCTCGGTCATTCCACCATCTTGAGCAATGAAATCAAACTTCATCGTAGCGCGCTCACCCACTTTTGCGCTAAGGCTCATCGTGCCCATTGAGCCCAATAATTTGTGGAGCACGCCATCATCAGCGTAATCCATCGTCGCTGTTTTGAGACCCGTTGATACTGGCGTATATTCAACACGTGCTGGCGAGGCCAAAACGGCTTCAGCCATAGCACAGGATTGCAGTAGAACACCAAAAGCGGGAGCAGTTCCTGCTGCACCGGAACCTGCCAATTCAACAGTAAATCCTGCTTTAACGTTAGCGGTACCGACTAACTGTTCACTACCACCGAAGTAGCCGCGAATTAGATTTCGATCGATATTTTTTGCATCTAATGGATCGACGCTTAGGTCAGATAGAAGCATGGCGTTATCCGCCCCCGTTGGGGAAGCGTCGGTGCCAGCTGTTGTTTCGATTTTGGCGGTCAACGCCGAATTGCGGATTTTGCGATTTGCCATTTGTATGCTCCAGCGCCGTCACGGCGTTAAGATTGTTAAAGGTTGCCCAGCGCTTCACAGCGTTAAGGCGTAAAACTTAGTCGACTACGGTGTTTTGTACTTGTTGCGGTGCTGCTATTTGTTCTGTAATTACTTTCGGGGCAGTTAGATCGACCCATTGTTGAAGCGGTATATCCCAAGTCCAAGATCCACCGCCCGGTGGCATACCTACGGGCTCGGCTGGGTTGCGCTCCGGATCGCTAATTCTGTTTGTTTTTGCCATGGTTACTCCAAATTAAAACTTGCTGTTGAATGCTCTACGACATAGGTCAAACGCACACCACCGGCTCTTGTTTCCTGTGCATCGAACCCAGGCTCAATTAACGGTTCACCGATATCATCGACTAAGCCATTTAACGTACGATTATTTCCAAGCCGCTCATAGACTGCTAGAAGCAACGGATCAATGGCTACATCACCAGTTTGTGTATCGCTACGCGCATAGCATTCAACAACGATGCGAGACATCCAATCAATCGGCGCACCGGCTATCGTGCTTTTTTCTGGCTTACTGCCTTCCCAAGTCACATTGATTGCCGTCGACTCATCCTCGCTGATCACCGATGTTCTGGAACGACTAATACTTGCGGAAACAGCGACAGGGGCCGATAACACAGATACAAAGGCATCGATAATTTGTGAAAAAGCCGTTGTCATGCCAATTCCAATACCAACTGCGTCAGACCCGATCCATCTGGGTGCGCTTCTGCAATTTTGTACGAAGTATCATTAATCGTGATCTGCTTTCCACGTGGTGACGTAGGCACTTGGCTTGACGCCACTTTCAAAGTCGGATGCACACCCGACATACCAACACCAGTAAGTGACTCGATATATTCTCTTTTAAAAATCCCCGGAATCGTCACACCATTGCAAAGTCCACTCGCATTTGCTAAATGCTTGAGGACGCTGCTATTGACACGTGATTCCAGGGCGGAGAAAATCATATCGTTTTAGATCAATGGATTAAGCTGCTACTGCGGTGCAAGCACCGAGTTTGATCTTGATTGTTGCCGATGGATTTGCAGCGTCTTCGACCGCAATACCTACGCACTGCTGCGACGTAGTCGTTTTGTTGACGCATTTGTTTGTTGCGTCCCAAAACACACGGTCACCAGTTGTGATTGCTAAAGCGCTTGTCTTGGCAATGGTGACCACCCCTTCGGTGATAAATTCACCAGTCACACCAGATGCGACATCGTTTGTCGCAACACCAAATAAGCTAACACCAAATAAGTAGCCAACGCCACTAGCAACCGCAGCCGCTGGGGCAAGAGCCAGCACATTGCCTTTTTGTACAAATGTTTTCATCGTAGTTCCTTCAAAATGATTGGATGTTTTGGGTGGCAATCACCACCCAAATTCCGATTAATTAAGCGCCGTTTGCTTTTAACAAGCCGCGGTAGTCAATCGCTTTTGTGGCGAAATCTAAACGGCACTTGTATGAGATACCGTCGATATCAAAACCAATATCGCTTTCGATGACTGGGCCTTCGGCACCATCTAAGTAGCAGTATTCGACTGTGTCGATTTGCGAACTATTGGCAGCCAAGTACCATGCAGTCGCGCTCACAGCATCGAGGATTGGCTCAACAATCGGCTCCAAAGCTGTACGACCACCGGCACGGAACTCGCTGACGTTACCTTGGGTTGCTGGCACGTAGTTTGCCGATGTGAGTTGGTATGCCGTTTGCTCTAAAGCCGCTGGCACGATCAAAAAGCTCGGTGTTAGATTCAATTCTTCTTGCTGCGCACCTTTTTGCAAGCGCATTGCTGTGCGGGCTGTTGTTAATGCGCTCAATTGCAATGCAGAACCAGCACCAGTGCTTAAATTAGCGTGGTTAGTATGGAATAGCGCGACACTATCGGACAAAGCTGCATTGGCTGTCAGCTGTGCGTAGACAGTGCGGTTTTCCAAGCGGCGTGAGCTATTACCGAAAGATTCGATCAAGCGGTCAAAACTGCGCAAATCATCATTGATGATGGCTTGACGTGACAGGCCAACGATGCGACCATAGGTCAACACTTGGTAAGTCTCAGCACCATCGCTCATGCTGCCGTATTTGAATTCACCATGTTCATTAGTCTTGAGCAAATCAGGTGCACCGGACAATTG
This sequence comes from Undibacterium sp. GW821-FHT11H02, assembly GCF_058808015.1. Taxonomy (NCBI): domain Bacteria; kingdom Pseudomonadati; phylum Pseudomonadota; class Betaproteobacteria; order Burkholderiales; family Oxalobacteraceae; genus Undibacterium; species Undibacterium sp. GW821-FHT11H02. Next base: position 389,478 of record NZ_JBXARG010000001.1, read on the forward strand.
CACGACGGAGATGTTTTTGAAATCTGGCGCATTTGGCGCTTTGCGTGCCCACAATTTATAAGTACCCACGTTTTCATCATATGCTGCACGTAGGCGCTTATTGGCAACATTGGCAAACAAGCTGCTGAAATCGCTGGTGCCGTGCATGCCTGCGGAACGGAATTGCAACATTTCGGTCGCGAGACGCAAACGATCCATGCCGCGTACGTTCATGCCGCGTGCTTGCAAATATTCACGACCAATTTCCAAGATGCTCATGCCACGATATTGACGACCATTGTCTGTCAATGCCGCACGTGGATCGACACGGTGCAATACCGCTTCTTCTATGCCACGCAAGCGTGTTTCGTGTTCGTCGGTCACAGTCTGCACTTGCACATTACGGTGACCACCTTGGGCGGCGTCGCGGCGTGCGATATCTTCCAAAATCGCTGCACGTGCTTGGTCAAGCGTATTGCCAGCGCGAATCAACTGTGCTGCCAATTGGGGTGTATTGTGGCGCGTGCACAATTCGGTGATCTCTGCACTGCGCTGCGTCGCTTCTGCCACTGCTGAATTTGCTTGCGCTGTTGCTGCCGCGTTGCTAGCAGCTGCTAGATCGGCGATACGCTGCGCCTCGATTTGTTCTGGTGTCATAGTATTTTCCTCATTTAATGTTTGGGCGGATGCCCGTGAAAACTCGCACGGCATGCCGCTTGAGGGTTGTTCGCGGGTGCTTGCATTTGCATCTGCGGGAACGGTTACAAAACTGATTTCGTGCGGCTGCCAGGCAACAGCGCGATAGAGCGGCATATTGACGCCATCGGTACGGTCAATTGCTCGGGTGATTTCATATCTTTGGACTGAATAGCCGAAGCTAATGGAACGAATAATTCCTGACTTAATATCTTCGACAATGCCTGCAACATCAGCACGTCCACTGAGACGCAGTGTTGCGAGTCCTTGGCCATCAACGATGCTAGCCTTCGTCGCGATACCTAAGATCGCAGACACACCACCGTAAACGCGATGCCCATCCAATACTTGCACTGTGCCAGCATCGAAACGGGACATATCTACCGCCTCTGATGTAACGACCAATTCTTCCTCATAGTTCGTCTCGTTATACCAGTCGTAACGTCTGACTCTCGTGCCAGTAGTCCAGACGACATCAACAGTGTTGTCATCGGCATTAAATGTGGAGGGGATCAATTCCGCAGCGCGGATCTGATCTGGCATGATATGTACCGCAACATTGGTATCTTTGTTTTTGGTTTGCTTTGTCATGATCACATTCTGCAAAAAAAAGTGTCTCATTTCTCGGAAAACTGAGACGATTTTTACGGGGTTGATTTTTTGTCGTTTGTGCTGGTATTTGCCGTTGGCAAATTACCCTTCTGCATAAACAACATCGTTTGTAAGATGCCTAATTCTTCTAAGGTATCGAAATCAGATTTGATCTCTGCGAACACTTCAGCGGGGTTATATCCACGCTGGCGCAGTTTTTCACTCAGGCTAGAAAGCCCAGCGCCAATCTCTGCTAAATCGGCTTTGACATCTTGCTCAGGGTTGACGTAATCCCACTTTGGCGGGCTGTAGTTGACAGTCGAGTCTCTACCTTTAATCGCACCGCTTAAGTGAATTGCTTCGACCATGGCGTTATGAATTGGGTCTAACAGCTTAGGGATAATCACTAGCCATTGCATTTGCTGGATAGCCCGACGCAAATCCAGCAGGCGAACACGGGCACTACTGAAATTGACTTCGTTCATATCACCAGTGAGCATTTCATAAGTGACGCCCATACCAGTAGCGATGATGTGTAATTGGTGTTTGACGTAGTCAACGTAGCCAGGTGCAGCCTTTGGCTCAACTAGTGTGAGATTGGTACCAGGAGGAACTTGCGTAATAGCCCCGCTAGATAACTCACCCAATTCACCTGTTTGGCGTGCATGATCAACGCCGTTGTAGGTATCGCCTAGACCTGCGGGGTTCGCCATCGAGGCAACATCACCGCTGGCAATGACACCGAGTCTGGTTTCTAGATTTTTACGCGCCAATTCGGCGTCTTCGTACAACTGCAGATCGCGAACCCGAGCAATTACTGGTGCAAGGCGGGAAAACCCGCGACCTTGACCTGGGCGAGTCGGTGAAAATAGGTGAATAATGTTTTTCGCGTCAATACGTGAACTTGCATTGCGGCTGCCGATGATATGGTTCATATCTCCGGGGTGTTGGTCCCATAGCCAATACGCGACGATGACGCCAAGCACGTTGTATTCAATGCCGTTGACGATTTGATTGCCTTTGTGCTGCATCGTCTTACTACTATCGAGCCAATCAATTTCCAGTAACTGCAATTGCAATGGAATAGGCAACCCGTCACTGGCATAACGTGGACGTAAGCGAATGAGAACTTCGCCATCTTGTTCCATCGCGCGATAGGCCGCTGCTTGGATACCGTAGTAATCTAAGCGGCCATCTGCATCACAGACTTTTGTCCATGCTGTGAATAATTTGTTGATTGTGTCTGCATCACGCCCAGTAGCGCGTGGTGTAATGCCGGTACCGATTGTTGCGGATACGAGTGCATCTAAACCCGCACTCACATACGGGACGTTTTGAACAAGTGACCGCGCCTTGGCGCGTATTTGTGTCGCATCTGCTGCATGATCAGCATTCGCACTGGCACCAGCACGGCGTGGACGCCAAGAGTCACGAGGGCTTGCAGCTTCATAAGCGCGCTGTAAGTTTTGGCGTGCGAAATGGCGCTTAATTCCTGCTTGCGGATCAATCCAACCGATGAGGCGATCGATGACATTCGCCATTAGCCACCTCTTGATGTCGTGAAGTTGTATTTGAACGACCCCACACGCCGATTAGACGAGGAATTTGCGATGACATTGGCGACATGCTTGCGAGCCGCTAGCAATTCGCTGGTAGAGCGATATTTGACGCGGCGACCGTCGATCTCTACTTCGAGTTCTGAGGTCGCTATTGCGGAGTCAAGGTTGTCGAGATCAGTTTGGGAAAGAGCCATGCAGTCATACTAAGCATTTCACTGTCTCATTTCTCGGAAAAGTGAGACGATTTTTTTGGACTCTAAAATTTATCTAATTTTCTTTATTTATAAACTATTTTTTATGGGGTAAACCCTAGTTATTCATTTACCTGATGTCTTGATTAATCGGTAGACTGTGGCGCGACTAATTCCTAGTCGACGGCCTATTTCGGTAGCGTTGCGCCCGTTAAATAGGCTCATGACCTCTTGCACCTGCTGCTGTCTTTTTGTCTGTGAGCGTTGGGGAATATAGGTTTCCATCCCTGAAAATTCTTTTCTGGTGGCGTCTTTGAGCTTGGCGACCTTGCCTGATATTTCAGGGAACTCGGTTTCGATGTAATCAAAAATCAAATCGACAAGATCGGGGTGTTCGCCGTTGTTATCTACCATGATCTCCCCGCACTTCTGCCCATTGATTTTGGAACTGACTTGCTGTTCATCGGTTTTCGCCATTCATCTCTCTCGGTGTTTTGATCAATTTCCAATGTATCTTCAGTGGATTTCGTTTCTTGGAACAGGTCGCGCGTTTTTGGATCGATGACATCGCGCACCATTTGCCATTGATTTGCTGTTTTTTTATTGAGCCCGAGGTAGTAAGCCGCCGCGAGGTTGTAGACCATCAAATCACCAGCTTCATTGCGATCTGATTTTTTCTTGTCCCAAATACTGACCTTACGTCCGCGCTTGTAGACATTGATGCGGTATTCGGCTGTCAGTTGTTCGTAGTACTCCGGTGGAAGATCCGAGGAAAAGTGGGTTGCACCGGGGCCAGTCGAGTTTTTGTAACGAGCAGCCATGTAGTCTTTTGCCGTATCGGTACCGATCAACCAGAGTTTTGCACCACGAATTTCAGTTTTACCTAACCAGTTCACATCGACCAAGGTAGGTTTGCCGCTGATGATCGGCTTATTTGGTGATGACGCGCCCTTAATCGAAAAAATGTGGCGATGTTGACGCAAGCGGGTGAAGTTATAAACGTCTTGTGTATTGGCACCACCTGAATCGATGAACGCAGCAGAGATACCGATCATGTTGCCAGAGGCGTGACGGTATCTTGTCTTGAGAAATTCATCGGCACGATCCCATGTTGCTTGGTCTGATGGTGAGCCAAAGATGACTTGGTAATCGATTACCCAGTTTTCCATTTCTTCACCCCAGGCGACCGCTTTCATTTCTAGTCGATCTGGTTGCGTATCAAAGGCTGCTGTAACGATGAGGCCACCAGCTGGAATACTTCCCAGCTTGTATGGCTCTGCCCTTGCTTGCAATTCTGACGCTTGCGTTTGTTCTTTTGCCCGTTCCCAACAACGTGCGAGACGTGTGTTGTAAAACGCGATCATTTTTTCTTCGCTGCCTTCGTTAAGTTTTTCTTTGGCTTTTTGGTACTCACGATAAAGCGCAATCCATGGCATCCAGCCGTAAGGCAGGAACATAGCGTTGATAGTAAAACTCTCCGTCTCGCCGTCATTCTCTTGCGGATCGGTCCAAAGACCTGCGGAAAACATGCGGTTTTTGTCGGACTCTGTCATAAAGACGCCACACTCAATACACGGATAAAGAGCGTTTTGCCCATCTTCGGAAACTTGCAAGCGTTCAAACTCTAGTGGCTGAGCATGCCCACAGTGGACGCATTCAGCCAAGGCGACACGCTTAGTGCCTTTGTTGAATAGTGCTTCGATAATCGATTCGCCGACGATAGTAGGTGAACTCGGGTAGTACGATTTTCTATTTCGTTCAAACGTGGTTTGACGAGCCTCTGCCAGCGCCACTGGGTCCCCTTCACCATTGACGTTCGTCACCGCGCGATCAACTTCATCAAACAGAACCCTACGTGCTGGCACCTCTGCCAAGTTGGCAGCTGCACCAGCGGTAACGATGAACAGCGAGCCGCCAATGAAATCTTTGGTATCAAGTGTATTGACTGAATCGCGGGATCTCGGGGCCGATACACGCTCGGTCAACTCCGGTACCGCCGCGATAGTCTTGGCAATACGTGAGCTGGTGCGCTTTGCCAGCTTACCCGTTGGCAAAATCCATAAAAAGTTTGCCGGTGATTGGTGGACACTGCAGGCAAACCAGTTAAGACCGACTTGAGTTTTCAACATCTGCGATGCACCCATCAAAGCGACACGCTTGCACGGGTGATTATCGGATAGCGCCAGCATGACTTCACGCGCATGCGGCGTGCGACTGGTGCGATATTTGCCGTACTCGTTGGCGCCTGAATCTTTTGGGATGATCATGTACTCATCTGACCATTCATGCACAGTCATGTTTGGATCTGGCTGCAATCCTCTGGCAAATGCAGCATCAACGATGATGAATGCTGGCGTCATTCGAAAGTTTCCTCTTCAACGACATCGAGCTTTGCCTTTAGACGTGCCGCCATACTTTCCAACAATGCCCGGTGCTCGCGCTCGATCACTGTTTCACATTCATCAGTTGTGGTCAGTGATGCCACGTCAGCAGCAAGACGCTTTGCGCAGTTTGTTAGCCCATCGCGCAGCGCCCGAGCGACTTCAAAGAAAGCTGCATCGACGTCAGACTTCACCAGATACTTGCCGCGCATCTCAGCTTCTTTCATTTCTGCGATGCTGGCCTCTGCCGACTCCCTACGCGCGCGCGCAGCCATATATTCGCTATTTTCACCCACACCTGACCCGACCAATGGCCCGCAGCTGTCTCCTTTTTTTCCACCAGCTCTTGGCCTCGTGCCCTCACTGTATAAATGTGTGGCGTACTTAGAATCGACTTTGCCATCTGTGACTGGAATTTCACAACGCTTTACCGCCTCATAGCCCTGCTGGCGACTGATACCAATTGATTCAGCCCATTTTGCGATTGTTGTTAAGTTCGACATTGTCAGGATATTTCTCTATGGTTTTCTAATTGTTGTCAGGTAAGTTGTCAGGAAATAGTTTTGCCATCCACTAGCGTTTTGTCAGGGTTCGAATCACCCTTGGTTTGGCTTGCTCTGGAAGTACCTTGATAGGGGGTGGCATGGTCAGAACAGGCTCGATTGTCGTCTCGGGATCGCGGTCTGCAGGGTTTCGCGCAGCGCCTGATCGAATATCGACGGCATGCGTTGGCTTGCGACACGCTCAGCTACCTCGAAAAACTTGAATCGTGGTTCGTAGCTTACTTCGCGTGTGTAGATGAATATTGGCTTGATCGCACTACCCTTCGCAAATTGCTTCTTGAGGTAGATGCCTGGTACTAGCTTGCCGACCTTGCTAACGATTGCAAAGTACGTCACACCTTGTCGCGCTACTGTGCGCTTTGATGCTGCGCTATTTGATCGTTTTGAATCGTAACCACCACCACGCTGCACTTGGAGCTGAGAAAGTATCTGTACGATCTGACTACGCTTGACGTTGCCGTATTGATCCAACTGTGCACCAGCAGCTGGCTGAGCATAGTAACCACGAGGCATCTTGCCTTGCGATTGCAGCGCCTTTTCCATGGATTTCAAGGAACGTGATCCGCCGAAAATTTGCGGTTTGAGATACCGATCGGCTGGTGTACCCTTACTCGTTGCATCCTTCAACCAGACCATGGCTTCGAGGTTCTGCTTAGTCGCTGGCTTCACAAACAAACTATTCAACGTGTATGGCGTTGGACGATCAAAGACACGCGACATCTCAGCCTTCAATTCATCACGAACGACTTTAGCAGTCCTAGTCAAAGCAACAGCAGCAGCAAACTGGGCTTGCGGTCCTATATCTCGGATCGTTGCTTGAACGTCTTTTAAATTAGTGGATAATTGCATTCTCATATCAGTGCAACCTCAAAACTTCTTTTGCCGCTTTCAATGTGTACATCGGCACATTGCGATCACCACGCGCAACACGATCAACTGCATCCTTTGCCCATCGCAAGTGATCGATCTTAGACTCAGGCGTTTTAGCAACAACCGCGATCTGCTTCTCAATTTCAGCCCTACCTTTTGCACAAATCTCAGTCGACTTCATATCCACTCCAATAGCAACACGAACTTCAGGTATAGGTTGCCATTCCCCCAGACTGAATTGATCTGCCAATACACGAGCCCAACGATTCTTCAAAATCGAATAGGATAGCTCACGAAATTGCTTTGGCCCTAACTGACGCCACGCCCAGAACACTGCAGGATGAGACCACTGATTAGGCTTACCACACTCACGCGCCGTGCCTTGCTCCAGTGCTTCATAGAACGCTATTTCAGCATCCAATGATGGTCGACATAATGACTTGAACGTGGGAAGCGTTGGTGGATAGTCTATGTCGCGCTGTAATTCCATACCGCGACGAATCTCTCGTGGCGTGAAGCCAAGCAATCCTTTACACCACATCGTAATCAGCGATTCTGGCTCAGTATCCAACCACAGGTTGATGTACCGCGATCCATGCGTCAAATGCATTTCGTCGTGCAACTTCACCACCAATTCACGCAGACGATCAGGTATTAACGCCTCAGTTAAGGTCGATGATTCGACCACTTCCCATTCGGCCATTTCCATTTTGATTGCTACCAGATGCTGATCCATTTGCTTGCCCTTTCATCTTGCTTACCCACTCTTCACGCTTACTCGCCTTGCTGCTACTAGCCGATTTACTTCGTTGCCCACTCCAATCCCGCTCATTGCGACACCAGTTGCGCCATGTTGCCAACCAATCTGACCTTGCTTCACCCTTACTTCGCCAATGATCAGCAAATCGTTCTGCTAGCAACTTGATACGTTCTTTCTGCCAATCCGGAAACTCATTCAAGGTCCAGTCTTCCCAATCAAGCGGCAAGATCCACTCTTCTGGAAATGTTGTCTTTTTTACTTTCGTTCGCTGTTTTTTTGGATATACCTGATTAAGTGATGATTCAAATGATGATTCATTGATGTTTCTGGGTGCGAAATCTGCGGGGGTGGGGTGCGAATTCTGCGGGGGTGGGGGTGCAGAATCTGCGGGGGTGGGGTGCGAATTCTGCGGGGGTGCAGAATCTGCGGGGGTGCGAAAATTGCAGGGGTTAATACGATAAAGTGTGCTGCGACCATTACGAAATTCACGCGCCAAAATACCAGCCTCTTCCATATCTGAAATATGTGATTGCACTGTCCGCTCGCCCATACTGCATCGCTCAGCGATATTTGAAATTGATGGATAGCACTCACCTTGATCGTTCGCGTTATCGCACAAAGCCAATAACACCATCTTTCGCCCTGTCGGCAATCCTGACTTCCATGCCAATGCCGATAACCCAATGCTCATGCAGACCTCACAATGTCGAGACCATCACTAGTCAGTTGATACATCCCCCTCACCTTCTCCACCAAACCATGCCTAAACAGCGTCACGCACGTATTATGCAAGCGACGATCACTAAGATCATCACCATCAAGACAAGACAAAAGGGAAGATGCGTAAGCGCGATAACCGCGACACTTACTCAGATAAACAAGAATCCGAAAACGAGCGCTTTCGGGATCGATATAGATAATGAGTGGCTTGCTGCCACTCTTGTTGGAAGCCTCGCTTACCTCTGAAAAAGAAGCAATCGTCTGACCAATCATCGCTTACCACTCACCACACGCAAAGCCTGACCAACCCGACTACGCACAGCAATAGCACGCCTCACCAACTTCTGAAAGCGCGTCATCGTATGAATAGCCTCACCCACTTCTTGGTGCGCGTTCAATAGATTTTTTTCGTCCATACCAGAGCTCAACTGCACAACTGCTTGCAGTGCCTCATGCGTCTCTTTCATCATTCCAGGCAAATGACGATTCACTTCCAACTCTTCCTCTATCGACGAATCAGATGCCGACGCCACCACGCCCACGCAACAAAACATCTCGCTAATACAAGCAACCCGCAGATCAAGAGGCAAGGCCGCCAATACACTGTTCATGAAATTAGCAGGCAACAAATTGCGATCAGTCGTCACATCATCCAACCAGCGATAGATGCGGGCGCTATTGACCTTCATTCGCTCATACGCATCTTTGATATGTGGATCAAAGCGGATGCCGGTTGCCATATCAAATCCAAGTGCTTCATGCGCCTCAACGATATAAGCAGCCGCGGTTTCACGGCTGTACTCATTTTGTTTTCGCCATTTCTCGACATAGTTTTTCAAAATCGAAATACTCGTATGTGGACTGTTCTGCATGACTCTTCCTTTATCACAACATATTCTTACAACAAGAAACAAAAAACGGAGATTCCAACCATGTACAATCAAAGTCCCACAACGTCGATTCTCACGAAAGGAATCTCCTATGACTCAACCGAAAAAAACCATCACGCTTGGCGAATTACGCCACGAGCTAAACAGACTACTCAGCTATCCAGACGACACAGAAATCATCTTTGGGCAAGGCGACTTAAGTTTTTACCGCTTCAAAACTTGGCTCTACAGAGCGGACGACAAAACACCAAAAACAATCGATCTAGAATTCAACGAGCTTTACAAAGTGACAGTCGATCCAGACGACAATGCATAAGCACGTTCCGCTTTCACCATCTCTGGCAAGACGCTTCGAATCGTTTTGCCAGCGGCATACGCATCCAACGCCAATCCAAGAGAACCCAATGGGCGAGACATATAGCTAGCGATCCAGCCTTGTGGACCTACTGGAACAAATCCAGGTGCGTACTCGCGCAAAGACCACCCCTTATGCTCAAAGCAAACAACCAAGGTGCAGCCATCACGCGGGTAATCATCGCCTTGGTAAATACGCATATCAGTTGGTTTTTGATGTTTACTGACCGACTGATCACTAACAAAACTACCCTCCGGACAAATCTGCACAGTGGCTTGGCGACTCAATTCAAAACAGCGCAACAAAGTCGCCTCAATGGCATTGGCTTTCGCTGCGAGCGCGTCAATTTCGGAATGATCCATCTTCAAAGTCACGATGTTTTGAGCCATGTTATTCAACCCTTCTATTCAAATTTAATATGGACTACCACCGCCTACTACTTGCCGCAGAAGTCCGACGGCTTGCTTTTCAAATGTTTCATGCTGCTGGGCTCGAGTTTCCAAAAAATGCGGATGAATACCCAAAATATGTTCGTGAAGCACTTGAAGAAATTATTGCTACTGCTGACTGCGTTGATTTCATCTATTCAGAGTTGCATTTCATCAGCAAAAATCATGACCAAAAGAAGCCGAATTAACATTGCGAAGTACAAATTCGCTTATGTAGATCAACAATGTTCATATAAGTCGAACTCAAGCAACGCGTCTGTCCGTTCAAAATGCGGTGCACTGTAGGCTGCGACACGTTGATTTGTTTCGCGAGATCAATTTCACTAAGTTTTGACTTCGCTTTTATTGACTTTAAGAGTTCTGAAATGTTATCCATGACCACAGATTATACGCAATTGAATAATTCATGCAATACGCAAACGGATAATAATTTGCTTGGCTTTTATTCGCGCGCGTATAGTTCGCGAATGGATATCGCCTCACGCCTCGACCAAGCCATGCATAAAGCTGGATACAAAACGCAAAACGCACTTGCTGATGCGTCTGGTGTGCCACAACCAACGATTGCACGCATCTTGAAAGGAAACGGGAAGCGTGGTCCGGAGAGTGAAACAGTCAAGAAGCTTGCTGCAGCCTGTGGCGTCACATTTTCATGGCTCATGGAAGGCAAGGAAGAAGTCAGTTACACCGCACCAATCAACATCAACCCTGCTGCAACAAAACAACAGTTGTCCGATTACGACAAACTAAGTTTGTCCTACATCACATCGACAGAATCAGAGCTACTCACCTACTTCAGGCAGAGCACAAACGAATCGCGTGAGATCATTCTACGAACTGCCGAGAGAAGCCCAAAAGATCAAAAAAAACTCAAGAGCTCAATAAAATCAGTGTAGGATTAAATCTCAAATACGGGATTTTATTGCAAGAACGGAATTTTATTGAGATCGATGACGCGCTTTGATACAGTCAAGCGATATGACAATCGCAAAACGTATCAACATCGCCATGAAATTGGCGGGCATTCGCACCCAGGCAGATTTAACACGCGCCAGCGGGGTGCCAACGTCAACACTAGCCAGAATACTCTCTGGCGAATCACAACCAAATCCCGCCAACCTTGCCGCTATTGCAAACGCATGTGGACGGAGCATCGACTGGATCGTGAACGGTACAAACATTGAAGATATAAGCAAGCCAGAAGTCTCTTTGGTATATGTCACACTAGAAGAGATGAAGGTCCTCACCGAATATCGAGAATCAACCGATATGGGGAAGACCTTTATCAAAATTGCCGCAAAAAATGCAGAAAAACGGTCACTTATCAGTCCGAACACCGACCACGAGTTGTAAGTAAGGATGCTTAGCAGGGAATAGCTCAGCACAATCACGCGCCATACCCATAACCATCTTCCAACCATTTGCATCAATACGCTTACGAAGCTCACGGAGCTCCTGTATTTCTTCTTCTTCGGTTGATTTCATCTGAATCCTCTTTATTACTAAATAAATTGGTTAAGCTTTTACTTACATGTAATTTACACGTAAGCATCACGTAAATTTAGACGTAAAAAAACCCGCATCACGCGGGCTATTACTTCGGCTTCTCAGTTTTAACTTGTTTTTGGCGCGTTACATTTTTTAGCTATCGCCGCCTGCTGGATCGCATCATACTGACCTTTAAGCGTAGCGTATTCAGCTTCTTGCTGCTTTGTTCCACCTAACGCAAACAATGCCGGCCAAAACAAGAGAGCACCAACACCCGCTATCTTCTTGTCATTCGATGCGGCTTCGTCAAGACGACCACCAAGCTGCTCCACACGAGAACGAATGCGCTCCGTTTCCATTTGCAACTGACCGCAATCATAGCTTTGATATGCTAAAGGGGAATGGTAAGTGGAACCAATATCTTTGCTAGCGGTAGCGCAGCCAGAGAGAACAACCACCAATGACACAAAAAGTGCGATTTTACGCATAGAAATTCCTTATAGTTATGAATGTATTTTGAATCTGTTTTGATTCAAGTACTATAAAGCAACTTCTATGCCCCTCTCACTCCATAACCAACAAAAGACACATTTCTAGTTTGATTCGCCTTCCTTCTTAGGCAGTGACTTTGCGCCAATTCCATTGATTGCCAAAATGCGCGACCCATGGAATTTCCCATTTAATTTTCTACCTTCCATTGTTAATTTCAATGGCTCCCTGCTTATTAAGTGCTTTTGCAAGAAGTCGATCGCGCGCAAATCAAATGAGTCGTCAACATAGGTCGCAATTAGTTCTTCTTCGCCTACACGTGCACGAACTTTTGTCGAAGCGTCATCGGTCGTATCAATTGCTAAAATTCTCGCAGTGGCTGTAAATTTTGTTTGGTTTGATCGGCCCCGCTCAGTTGAAATAATTCCTTGGATTTCTTCAGATGTTAGTGTTAGTCCATTAATAGATACCTTTTCGGCGTTCGAAGTCTTTTTCAGCATTTCCGAATGCGTATTATTTGCATCCGTCCGAATGGTTTTTAATTGTGGGTATCTTATGATCGCCTTCTCAATTAGCTCTAAGGATTTTGAATTTGCATCAACAAGCATTTCAATCTGCACTTTATTCAATTCCGCAATTTTTAATTGCGCCTCAGAAGTTATTTCGAGTTTTTCCACGTCTTTTGCCCGCACATCAATTTTCTCGTTTGCCTCGAGATAATGCTGATACGAATAATGCCCTGTAAAGCACAATCCCGCGACTATTAGGGCAATTAAAACTTGACGTCCGCTCATTTTAACAATCGATGCCTGCATGATGTTTTGAAAGATATCTGACCAATCTGATTTTCCATCTGTCGATCCCTCGTGAATCGTTAGAATGTACTCAAATTGCGCGCGCTGTTCGGCAGTTAGTTTTCGAATATTTGAGTCATTATATATTGTAGTTGCAGCGGCCCGATATAACCCAGATTGCAGGTTGAGTAGGGCTTGCATCATGCTGGGCGTAACACTTGTATGGTAACGCCCTCCAACTACATTTAGTGAATATATCGGCCAGCCTTTGAATTCAACGTCTAGTGTATCGTTTTCTTCGCTCTGTAGTAGTAAATCAAGTAGTTCAACAGCTGTTCGCGTATCGGATATAACAATTGGATGATGCATTAAGTTTCCTCTTTGAAAAAAAATTAACCAGAAGGCGATGACTGCATTAAACGTGCCATATGACAAACATCATGAGCCAATTGCCTCCTCTTAGATAAAAGTGCAACCAAACTATAACCAAAAAAAACAACAAAATTATTCATTCGTGTATTGACTTGAATTATTCATTTGCGTATATTTGCACCATCAACCCGATGGAGACAATAAATGCTTTCGGAATACCTACAAATCAGACGGCACGCGATTGCGTCGATCTTAAGCAGCACAACACCAATCGATCCGAAAAGCGACCTTGCAGCACAACACCGCACCCGCACACACAATGCAATCGTCATTGCAGGCGCGATCACCGGCATTATCGGCAACATTGACAGCGACTTATCGCATGGATTTGCTGAGGCACTAGGAATTGGCTTTTCTCCGATGCATTCAACACCTCAAGCCAATGACCAAAATGCGTCTAATCTGCCTATGCATTTGCAATATCGCAAAGCAAAGTTAGAGAGCGCAAAAGCAGAATTAGCTATGCTTGAAGAGCGCCTTTCCAAAAATGCACCAATCGACGAAATCACCAATGCGACAAGAGAAACCCAACAGGCACGCGCTAACTGTCTATCTATACAGATAGCACAAATTAAAAGCCGTCAAACAAATCCACAGGTGTCAGCATGAAAGCACCAACAAAACCAATCTGTGCTAATTGCGCACATTTCCAAGGCAATCTCAAATATCCTCGCTGCCGTGCGATTAAGTTTCAAAACTTAGTGACTGGCGCAAAGAGCGATGCCGACTGCCATCCAGAGCGCACGAGCGGCACTAAATGCGGTCCTGAAGGCAAATTGTTTGTGAGGGCAGCAGCATGAATCAGCCAACCACATCACGCCACTGGCTGATCGCGAGCTGCGCGATAGCAATACTAATAGCCCTCGGATACATGGGCGAAGATTCGTACAACGACCAAGCCATAAGTGCGTCTATCGTTGACGAAATTAAAAATTCGGAACAACCCGCGATGCTAAATCACAAGCGTGAAATGGCAGCGACAGACGCACGCGCTCGCAAAATGACCGGCTACTACAACATCAAATTAGCAGAGGCGCGCCCGTGAGAAACCTACTATCAGCGCGGTTCACTATCGCCCTAGCGCTCTACCGCAAAGAGCGCAAATTCGGCAAACAAAAGTACCAAGCAATGCGATTGGCATTACAGGCATTTATCCCGAAGTAATCAAGCTAGATCAACTAGCAAAAACACGTAATCAGCCTTGGTGCCGGGCGTTATTCACCAGGTGTTTTTGTAGCAGCCAAAGTAAAAAAATCTCGCATGTTTCAAGCAACGAATTGAAAAACTGAGGCTGATTACGTGTTTTACCACCACTTCTAAGGAGAAGACTATGTTTGGAATTTTAGAATCACTCACTAAAGCAGCATGCGTCGTAGTAACAGCACCAGTGTCATTAGTTGCCGACGTTGTGACCATGGGCGGTGCCTTAAATGACCGCGATGAACCATACACCGCAACCGCATTGAAAGACTGCCTCAAGAATCTGCAGGATGCAGCAAAGCCTGACTAGCTGCGAAAACGCCATGAGTAGCAAGCAAATACAACCAGACCAAGCAGCTATCCAGATCGCCTACCAGCTATCTGGCAAGCCAGCCACACTGGAGAAAATGCTAGCCACCCCAGCGCAACGCGCAGCCCTCATGGCGCGAGCAAGAAAACACATGCGGGAACGCATGAAGTTTGATTTAAAAAAGTTACAAGCCAACGATCAGGATTAATGATGCAGCAAGAGCTAAAGCCAGGTGACAAAGTCACGTTTGAGTGCCAAATATTGGGGCATCCAAAAGGAACCATTACACGCCTCAAACGATGCCTAACCAATGGGCAAATGCACGCGGAAATAAAACTCTTGCCGCCCTATCCGGACGAATGTGTAGTACTAGAGCCAACCAACAAGCTGATCGCAATCTGATGAACGCCCTACTCTTATTTGTCAGCACTTTCATTCTGGTATTTGCACTTGGCTTGCAAAGCCTACTAGCAAATAACAAGCACTACGTGGGCGCATTTTTAAATAGCTTTGTGATTGGCATTGCCCAAATCGGCGCACTGCAAGTCATCAAAGCCCAAACGATGACGGATTACGCAGCGTATGTCGTTGGCGGCCCCATCGCCATCATTTGCAGCATGTTTGTCTTTAATCGTTTTATTCGAAGGAATTGATCATGGCACGTTTTGGATCAAGACAAAAACGCAGCGCACGCAAAGCTAAAGTCTGGCGACGCGAGTGCGATAGCAACGTCAGTAATGTGGGCGGTTTATTCCTACTGGATGCCAACTTCAAGCGCGATTCAGAAAAACCGCTAGACGACGAACAATTGCAGAAAATCGCAATATACGCACGAGTCGGGCTAGATCGCATCTTGCAAGCACCAGACGCCAATAGCGACGACTATGCGCAGATTGCGGTCGCTGTGAATACCGGCTTAGTCCTGACCGAAATGAACATCGGCGCAGAAAACAGCGAGCTATTCATCGCAGCACAAGAAGCCATCACCAAACTCTACGAACGCGGCACCCGCACTGGCATCTGGCGCTTTGACGGCACCAGCGCAGAGATCGTGAAAAACGCCACCCATATCTACGAAGCACAGTCAGAAAACGTCTATATCGATGAGATCCGCAAAGCTTATCAGACAGTGGTTGAGCGCGTGAAAGACGGAAATATCTACCAGATCGAAAGGATAACAACATGAAAATGGCAAAAGCATCCGAAAAGGATATTCAAGCAGCTGGACGCGTGATGCAAATTTTTGATCAAATTGATCGTGGGGACTACCCCGCAAATCGTGGCGATGATGACGCGCCAGATGAATTCAACCCAGACAATTTCAACCATCTTCGCCACTTTTATGACTTGATCAAATCGAGCCTAGACAATACCCCAAACTGGCATGGTCGCGTCATAGGTGGCATGTGCTACGTGATCCTTTGGGACAAAAACGAGATCGTCAATCCAGAGGCAGACGTGCTTGAGCTGCACCCGAAAATCGCCAAAGCATTGACAGATACAAAGCGCTACGACTACGTGGTGGAAAACATGGTTGTAATGTCAGAAACTGGAAGCCGCGCTTTTGTTGGACGCGAAGAGATTGAGCCATACATTGATTCCGCGCTAGCAGCACAGGCACCAACAAACGAAGCGGTGACAACATGAAACAGCGCCCTATCCTATTCAACGGCGCTATGGTGCGCGCAGTGTTGGACGGCAGTAAAACTCAGACACGCCGCCTATTCAAGGTGCACGGCTGGACGACGGAACAAATGTCTAAATATGAATTTGTCGATGTTTTGCAGGCTTCTGAGACTGGCGAACTAACACTCAGGCAGCCTGCCGCCGAAGCGTATGCAGGCTTCAAATTGTCGCCCGATGCTGAATACCCCGCATACTTTAAGTGTCCGTTCGGAACGATCGGTGACCAGTTGTGGGTGCGGGAAAACTTCCAGCCAATATTTGCCGATGATGTAGAGCGCCACGAAACGGACTTCGAAACGGGCAAAGGCTTTGCAGTCAAATACCCAGCAACAGATGAAATCATTGAATGGGTTGATGGCAACGACAAAATAACTTCTCGATGCACACCATCGATTCACATGCCCCGCTGGGCAAGCCGCATCACACTTGAAATCACCAATATTCGCGTGGAGCGTCTGCAGGATATCAGCGAGGAAGATGCGAAGGCTGAAGGCTGCGAGGTCTTGCCTGAATGCAAAGAGCCCACAGCAATCAATCTGTATCTCGCCCTATGGGAATCAATCAACGGTATCGGCAGCTGGGATTTAAATCCATGGGTATGGGTAATCGAATTTAAGCGGGTGACGGCATGAAGCAAAAAACGAAGATTGCGCTAAATGCATTTGGTTGTGGCTCATGCTACTCAACACTCATAACTTCAATTTTCCACGGCAATGTTGCAATCGGTTTGGTGGTGTTGGCGCTTTTGATTGTGCAAGTAACATTTTTGATTGAGACATACAGCAATGACTGACTTAGATAAAGAACTGTTGCAGCTTGCGGCAAAGGCGGCAGGACTAGAAATAAGCCGATGGAAAGTGATCGTCAGGGCAGCAGCAGAAATTGGAAAAGCAATGTAATGGAAAGCAAAGAAATCAGCGATGCACTTTATGAACTTATTCAAGCATCCGCTGAGATGCAAAGACAAATTGCTTTACACGTAGTTGATCAACTCAAAACAAGCATCAGGAAGTCTGTTTCACGAATAGTAGTTTCAGAAGTACTTAAGCAAGTTTTTGAATCACACACACAAACATACCGGAGCCATCATGGAAACAATCGAAGCAAAACAAGAAGTCGCAGCAGCACCAGCCACAATCAAATTAGCCGACTTACCAAAAATCGGCACAGCATTTGCAGGCGGCATCTATGCCGGCATTATCGGCGGTACCGATAGCCAGCCCGACTACGCACTGATCCACGCCACAGTCGATTTTGAATTATTCAACATCAAATGGGCTGATGCCATCACACGTGCACAAGAGCCAATCAATGGCCTCGCAGATTGGTCATTACCTGATCGCCGCGAAGCACGTCTATTGACGATCAATACACCTGACAGTTTTGACGTTGACGACTGGTACTGGACTTCAGAGCAGCACGCGGACGACAGCGTCTGTGCATGGATGCAGTTCTTCGACAACGGCGACCAGAACAACTACCACAAGTCGTATGAGTGCAGAGCCCGTGCAGTCCGCAGATTATTAATCATTCAGTAATTCAATCATTTCAACCCACCATCGGGCGCAGCCCGAATGAATTTTTTTGTCATTTTTCGGAGCTAAGCATGTCAATCACCATAGACCAAATCAAAGAAGAACACGACAAAGTCGCACAAATGATTGCGACTTTTGAAGCGAATCAAAAGATCGCATCAGCCTACCCAATCACCCTCAATTTGCCACAGCTTAATGCGGGTGAAAAGTACGTGGGTGCAATCATCAGCGCAGACGGTACCAAGCGTGACCATATCATTCTGCTGCCTGACACCAAGGTTGATATCAACTGGAAAGATGCTATGGCGTGGGCAAAATCTATCGGTGGCGACCTGCCAAACCGCTGCGAATCTGCCTTGCTCTTTGCGACGATGAAAGACCAATTCGAGCCGCAGTGGCACTGGACAAATGAGCAGCACGCGGACGACAGCGACTATGCGTGGATGCAGAGCTTCGACAACGGCTACCAGAACGGCGGCCACAAGTCGAGTGAGTCCAGAGCCCGTGCAGTCCGCAGATTATCAGTTATTGAATAATTTAATCATTTCCTAACCTACCGCGGGCGAAGCCCGATTCGATTTTTTTGGAGTTTTCATGTCAAAAGCACTTTTTATGCAGCAAAACTTGCAGCCAGGTGAAGTCTACGCTGGCATCGTTCTCGGTCAAAACGGCGCAGGCGATCACCACTTGTTTTTACTTCCAGCAAAAACAGAACCACTCACATGGGACAAAGCCGTCGCTTGGGCTGAGAGCGTAGGCGGGTCACTGCCAACACGCCAAGAGCAAGCGATCCTTTACGGCAACCTCAAGCACGAATTCGAGCCACGCTGGCATTGGTCTTGCGAGCAGCACGCGGACTACAGCGACTATGCATGGATGCAGAACTTCGGCAACGGCAGCCAGTACAACGACCGCAAGTCGGATGAGTGCAGAGCCCGTGCAGTCCGCAGATTATTAATCATTGAGTAATTTAGTTATTTGATCGCAGCACCGGGCGAAGCCCGTAACGATTTTTTTAGCATGGCTATCCATACGCACTTACCGATTTACAAAGAAGCCTACGAGCTGTTGTCTCTGACGACGATTTTTACTAAGAATATGCCGAAAGACATTCGGAACAGTATTGGTGGTGAAATTCGACATCTATGCCTTCAGAGCGTGATTCTGATTGCGCGCGCCAATGCAGCGATTGACAAGTCCCTGCATCTAGCCTCGCTGCTTGAGCATATTCACACCGCAGAGATTTTATTTCGCTTGTCCAAAGACCAGCGCTATATGTCAACCGGTCAATATGCTAAAGCGATCGCAATCACTGATTCAATCGGCAAGCAAGCGAATGGATGGAAGAAACAAGCCGCCGCAGTAGCTGCGCCCGTTACAGAACCGTCAAGGCAGTTATGTCAGAGCGTTTTATTTTAATCTGGTCATGCCGCTTGGTTGCCACGTGCAGCCAACCGCCAAGCACACCACAGATACTGCCCGCCCATGCTGGCAAGTCTGGTGCAGTTTGCATCGTGATCGGCTCACGCCTTCGCCATGCCGACATAGATAGCATGAAATTACGCAGCACGCGGACAACAGCGACTATGCATGGATGCAGAACTTCAACAACGGCAACCAGAACAACAACCACAAGTCGAATGAGTACAGAGCCCGTGCAGTCCGCAGATAAGAACGATACTATGAGCAGCCACGCTAACTTTTCTTTTGAAGCCCTTGTGCAAGCGTATTTTGATTGCCGCAAGCACAAGCGCAACACCCCAAGCGCCCTCGCATTCGAGCAAAACTTAGAGCGCAATCTGATTGCACTCAACGAAGATTTAGCTGATGGCAGCTATCAGCCCGGCAAATCAATTTGCTTCGTCGTCACACGCCCAAAAGCCCGTGAAGTATGGGCCGCAGATTTCCGCGATCGCATTGTGCACCACCTGCTTTACAACCACATTGCACCGCGATTCTATGCCAGCATTATCCAAGACAGCTGCGCATGCATACCGGGGCGCGGGACACTCTACGCAGCCAATCGTTTAGAACACAAAATCCGCAGCGCTACGCAGAACTGGTCAAAGCCCTGCTTTTATCTTAAATGCGACTTAGCGAATTTCTTCGTCAGTATCGATAAGAGCATTTTGCAAGTACAGTTGGCCAAACGCATCACAGAACCATTCTGGCAGCAGCTAACCAACACGATTCTATGGCACGACCCGCGCACCAACTTTGAGCTGCGCGGCGCACAAGCACTGCAAAGCAAAGTGCCCGCACATAAGCAACTAATGAACCAGCCACAAAACAAAGGCCTACCGATTGGCAACCTATCGAGCCAGTTCTTTGCCAACGTCTACTTAGACGCACTGGACCAGTACGCCAAGCACCAGATCAAAGCTAAACACTATATCCGCTACGTTGACGACTTCCTGATCTTGCACGAATCAGCAGATTGGCTAAACGATACCCACGCCAAGATCAAAGCATGGCTACCAGCCAATCTCAATGCCAGGTTAAACGACAGCAAAACGATCTTGCAACCAGTGAGCCGCGGCGTGGATTTTGTTGGCCAAGTTATAAAACCATGGCACAACACCACACGCAAACACACAGTCAATGTCGCGATTGACCGCTGCAAACGTATCAACAAAGACGATTTTTACACGACTGCAAATAGCTATTTTGGTCTACTTGGGCAAGCAAACAGTAGCCATACACAACGCGCAAAGCTATCAAAGATAGCTTTGCTGCGCGGGCATTCAGTCAACAAAGAATTAACTAAGATCTATAGGAAATCAGCATGATGGACATAGAACAAATAATCAAAGGCTTTGAGCGCACACATATCACGATGGATCTGCGCCGCTACGCCGACAATACCTACATGGCTGATTTAACCGCCGATAAGTTCAATACCTATCGGACTGGATGGCTGGATGGGCAAGAAGCAATAGCGTCGGAGAGAGTGTATAAGATGCGCACCTACTGCCTTGCCTATACACATAATAAATGCGACTCATGCCAGCATCACACCAACTGGAAGAATCTAAACGAAATGCCAAATGTACAAAGACTGCATCTGCAAGAAGGCATGGAACGTATTAATTCAGACAAATGCCGCATGACCAATATGGGCGCTTATATTTCAGCACCAGAGGGAAAATAAGAGATGAACATTCAAGTAAAAAAAATCTATGTCGGGCTCGAAGAAGTCTCTGCCCTGATTGACCTTGGCACTTCAACCATCCAAAAACTGGTCACAAACGATGAGTTTCCAGCCCCGCGCATGCTGACTGGCCGTCGTGTTGCTTGGCTACTACGTGAAGTCGAAGACTGGGCAGAACAACGCCCAGTATCAGACCTACCACCACCGCCAAACACGGGAGCCAAGAAGCCTAAGTCGAAGCCGCCAGTTGCTCCAGGTGAGCTGCAAGCAGCGTGAGCCACTCGCGTTTTTCATTGTCATAGGTATGCCGGTTATAGGTGCTCTTGATCCCTTCCGGCATGTGGCCCAGCAGCGCTTCTGCAACTTCTTCGCGGCACCCCAAACGAGCAAGCAGTGTCCGCGCAGACCGCCTCAAATCATGCGGCGCCCATCGATCCATATCCAACACAGGCCGCTTGTCGCTTTCTAGCCTCTTCACATCTGGCCAGCGAATCCATACCTCAACCTGTATCACTTTTTGCTCAATAGGCTTATCAGGCCGACCGCGCTGAGGGAACAAATAGCCCGGTCCATAAGCAGCACAACGACGACGAATAATTTCTTCTGCACGCCCAACCAACGGCACGCGCTGATCAGTGGCTTTTTCATGCCGCGCATTTTTTATTTTTGCCTTTGGAATAACCCACCAAAGGCCATCAGCTTCTTCAAATATTTCACTTGAGTGGATTGCGCAAATTTCCGCACCGCGTGTACACGTCCACAAATACAGAGTAAGCGTATCAGCGCCCAACTTCGAATAATTTGGCAACCAGCGAATCACCTTGACCAACTCTTCATCTGATAAAAACCGCTTTGCCGTGCCGACGTTCTTCCCGCGAATCACTTTACCCTTGCTCTTGATTTTCCGATTCATGACCAGCCGCCACCAATTAGGCGTATCAGAAGGCAGACGCCCCGCATCGAGCGCGTAATCATATGCAGCGCCAAGCTCACGACGAATTACTGCACACTGCACAGGGATTTCCAAGTAAGACTCTAAAAACTCAAATGCTTGGGTGCGCGTCAGCTTCGCGGCTTGGATATCAGCAATATCATCAAGCATCGTGCTGAACATACGTCGAATTTCTTTTGCACCTTTTGGTGCGCGGTTGCGATCGATATGCCCGCGCAAATAATCATCACACAACTTGCGCACAGTGTACTCAGACGACGTCTTTTCGATGCGAAGTTGCTCAAGCTCTTTCTTTTCTTGCGCCCTAGCCGCGTGACGCTCTTTCGACGGATCTTTACCCAGCGCCCGAATGTCCCGCAACTGCGACCACTCATCAATAGCAGTTGAAATCGGCATCGATGGCCACTGCCCTATTTTGATTTGGCGCATCTTACTATCGACCGGACTTTTAAACCGATAGATCCACGACTTGCCAGCACTACTAGCGACAAGCCGTAGACCCAAACAGTCCTCTATGATAATGTGCTCGCCTATCGGCAGCAGCTTCGCTTTACGGGCATCGAATGACATAATGGCGGCGTAGGTTTTTAACCCGAAAAAGTAACTGCACCATTCTAGCGTAGGTTTTCAAAATCAGACAATGAAAAACTACGCCGTTTTGCAAGTGTAGATATGTTTTGATGAGTGATGGTAGGTTTCGCAAAAATAACAAGTCACATAAGTTTACTTATTACAATCAAACACTTAAACACAAATATTATAGTAATCAATCACTTATGAAACAGACAGAATCACAACACACCCCAATGATGAAGCAGTACCTTGGTATCAAAGCGGATTATCCCGATACTCTTGTGTTCTATCGCATGGGCGATTTTTATGAATTGTTTTTTGAAGATGCTGAAAAAGTTTCACGTATTTTAGGAATTACCTTAACACAGCGTGGCACTTCCAACGGTGCGCCAATTAAGATGGCAGGTGTTCCTTTTCATTCGATAGAACCCTACCTAGCTAAGCTGGTCAAGATCGGTGAATCCGCTGCGATTTGCGAACAGATTGGTGATCCTGCGACGAGCAAAGGTCCGGTCGAACGCAAAGTCATGCGCGTGATCACACCGGGGACATTGACCGATACTGACCTGTTACCAGAAAAAGCAGAACGCCCTCTTTTAGCGATGTGCCTGTTAAGCCAGCGCAAGACGGTCAACATCGGCTTAGCATGGTTATCATTAGCCAGTGGCGCTTTGAAATTAATGGAATTTAGCACCGATGAAAAATCCCTGCAAGCTCGTCTGCAACAAGAATTAGAACGTATCTCACCGGCTGAAGTTTTGGTTTCCGCTGGTGGCTTAATGCTGGAAGAATTTCGTCACGAATTACCGGGCAAATTTTCTGAAGTACCTGACTGGCATTTCGACCTCAAGCAAGGTCAAAAATCCTTGCAAGACCAGCTCGCAACTTCCACATTGACAGGCTTTGGCGTAGAGAATTTTGGCGCGGCTTTAGGTGCTGCTGGTGCACTTTTACGTTATGCAGAATCAACGCAAGGTCGCGGTTTAAAACACGTTAACTCGCTCAGCGTAGAGTCTGAAAACGAGTTTATTGGACTCGATACCGCCACCCGGCGCAATCTGGAATTAACCGAGACTTTGCGCGGTCAAGAATCACCGACTTTATTTTCACTACTTGATCATTGTCGTACTGCGATGGGATCTCGCTTATTGCGTCACTGGTTGCATCACGCCCGCCGTGAACAACAAATCGCCCGCAGTCGTCATCAGGCGATCGACGCATTATTGCAAGCCGATGCGACTACAGGCTTATCGAACACCTTGACCTCGATTCCTGACATAGAACGCATTACCACGCGTATCGCATTGCTCTCAGCACGCCCGCGCGATCTTGCGGCTTTACGCGATGGTGTTCAGCATCTAGGCACCGTTCGTACTTATGTGTCGATGTGCTTGAAAAATAATGAACCACAATTATTGGCGCAATCTCTGACTAATCTGGCGACGCCAAGTGAATGCTTAGATTTACTAGAACGTTCGCTGATGCCACAGCCTGCGACTATGGTGCGTGATGGTGGCGTGATCGCGAATGGTTTTGATGCAGAACTCGACGAGTTACGTTCGCTTTCAGAAAATGCCGGTCAATTTTTAATTGATTTGGAAACCTCAGAACGCGCCCGCACTGGCATTGCCAATTTGCGCGTTGAATACAATAAAGTGCATGGCTTCTACATTGAAGTCACCAACGGCCAGGCCGATAAAGTTCCCGACAACTACCGTCGTCGCCAAACGCTAAAAAATGCCGAACGCTATATCACGCCAGAGCTGAAAGCCTTTGAAGACAAAGCCTTGTCGGCGCAAGAACGTGCGCTCGTGCGTGAAAAAGTTTTATACGAAAAATTACTGCAAGATTTACTGCCCCACATACAAACCTTACAGACCATTGCTCATGCAATTGCTCAATTAGATGCCCTGGTGAGTCTAGCTGATCACGCGATGAAAAATAACTGGTGCGCACCGCAGTTAGTCAGCGAACCAACTTTAGATATTCTGCAAGGTCGCCATCCTGTGGTTGAAAATCAAATCGAACGCTTTATTGCGAATGATTGCCAGCTATCTTCCGAGCGCAAGTTACTACTGATTACGGGCCCGAACATGGGTGGTAAATCGACCTTCATGCGCCAAACTGCGCTGATCACTTTACTCGCTTATATCGGTAGTTACGTGCCAGCGACACAGGCGACAATAGGGCCGATTGATCGCATTTTCACACGTATCGGTGCAGCCGATGATTTGGCCGGTGGACGTTCTACTTTTATGGTGGAGATGACAGAATCCGCGGCGATTTTGCATGGTGCGACAGAAAATTCTTTAGTGTTGATGGATGAGGTTGGTCGCGGCACCTCGACCTTTGATGGCCTGGCATTAGCGTGGGCGATCGCGCGTCATTTAATCATGACATCAAAAAGTTACACCTTATTCGCAACTCATTATTTTGAATTGACGCAATTACCAGATATTCACCCTAGCGCAGAAAACGTACATCTGTCGGCGATTGAGCACAAAGAAAATATCGTGTTTTTACATGCGGTTCAAGCTGGCCCAGCATCGCAAAGTTATGGCTTACAAGTGGCGCAGTTGGCGGGTATTCCACAAGCGGTTATTCGTGCAGCGCGCAAACATTTAGCGGATTTAGAAGCGCAGTCTTTGCAAAGCACATCCCAGTTTGATTTATTTGCTAGTAACGTCAACACTGCGAGCGAGGAACCCGCTTTCGAGGCACAATCAACAGCGCAAGACTCCGCACTGCTAACCGCCATTGACGATATAGACCCTGATGTCATGTCGCCACGTGAAGCCCTAGATGCTCTGTATAGATTGAAAGCGATTGCTAAAGAAGTTTGATCTGTCTTATGAAAAAAAGCTTCTGTACCCAAATCGACAATTCACGATTTGACTACAGAAGCTCTTACAATTCCCTTGCGAATAGTGCGGGGTCTTAACTCAAGCTCAATGCAAAGGATAAGTACGGTATTCGCCGTCTTCATCATCTTCGTCATCATGATGACCATGCGCACCATGTACATGACCGTGCGCCACTTCTTCTTCTGTCGCTTCACGTACTTCAATCACATGTAATGTAAAACGTAAAGCGATGCCCGCTAATGGGTGATTGCCATCCAAAACCACTTTATCTTCAGCTATTTCGGTCACCGTGAAAATGACACTTTCTCCATCTTCGCTTTCCTCTGGCGTACCTTCGAACTGCATACCGACTTCGATGGGTGATGGCAGGCGCTTGCGATCTTCAATTTTCACCAATTCTGCATCGTATTCACCAAACGCGTCTTCAGGTTCAACCTGTATCGTTTCGTTGAATCCGACCTCTTTTCCATCCAAAGCTTCTTCTATCTTTGGCAAAGTGTTCTCGTAGCCACCGTGGAGATATACCATCGGTTCTTGTCCTTGTTCGATCAGATTGCCGAGCGTGTCAGACAAACTGTATTCGACCGTCACCACGGTATTTTTGGCAATTTTCATACTATTTCCTTAAAAATTTCAGTTCTTTTGTGCAGCAAGGTGCATTATACCCTCGTCAAGCATGCGACTATGATTTATCCTGCCTGAACTTTTTATTTCTCCTCTAGCAAAGCAGCACTATGAAAAAATCTCCCGCTCTCGCCCTACTTGGTGGCATTTCTCCTGAAGAATTTTTCGCCGAATACTGGCAAAAGAAACCACTTCTCATACGCCAGGCAATTCCAGGATTTAAAGCCTTATTTAGTCCAGAAGAATTATTCGAAATGGCTGGTCGAGATGATGTGGAATCAAGATTGATTTGTTTTTTTAATCAGCATTGGGAAATGAAAAATGGCCCTATAGACAAAATTCCCGTCAAAGAAAAAAAGGACTGGACCTTACTCGTGCAAGGCGTCAATTTGCACCACGCCAAAGCCGACGAATTATTGCGCCAATTCCGCTTTGCGCCAGACGCCCGTTTGGATGACTTAATGATCAGCTATGCCCGCGAAGGCGGTGGTGTTGGCCCACATTTTGATTCTTACGATGTGTTTTTATTACAGGCTCATGGCCAACGTCGTTGGCAGATCAGTGCGCAAAAAGATTTGAGCTTAATCGAAGGCATGCCTTTGAAAATTTTGCGTAACTTTAAATGTGAGCAGGAGTTCATTCTAGAACCCGGTGACATGCTCTATCTGCCGCCGCACTATGCTCATGATGGGGTTGCATTAGGCGAATGCATGACCTACTCAATAGGTTTCCGCTCACCGTCTTACCAAGAGCTTGGTGAAAGTTTCCTACAATTTATGGCGGATACCATAGAATTACCGGGTCGCTATGCCGACCCAGATCTTCAAGTAAGTAAAGCACCTGCAGAGCTAAGCGTAGCGATGTTGGAAAAAGTCGCAAATGAATTAGCTAAAATCACCTTCAATAAAGAAGATATGGCAATTTTTCTAGGTGAGTACTTAACCGAGCCCAAAGCTAGTGTATTTTTTGACTCACCGGAGAAGCCTCTAAGCCCGAAGAAATTCAGTCTGGCGGCTCTGAAACAAGGTGTATGCCTGTCCTTGAAAACACAAATGCTATATCAAGGTAAACATGTATTTATTAATGGCGAGTCTTTCAGTGCGGGCAAGGTCGATAAGCCTACATTGACCAAATTAGCGAATCAACGCTCATTGAGCGCTGACGACATTGCCAGCGCTTCAGATGACGTATTGGAAGCTTTCTGCATTTGGTACGAGGATGGTTGGTTAGAATTGGCGAAGAAATGAATGTTTTACTACATTAACGGGTCGAGTCTTCTTACCTTAAAAATCTTGTTTGATGCACAAACAACAGCAAAATAGGAAATTGCAGCTTAATTTAGGTGATTAGTTCATTTTTTTCAAAAAAAATGCTTGCAGGTATATTCGATTGACAGAAAAATCATTATAATTCGCGGTTAGGAAAGTTTCGAAGGACTTGCAAGATCTCTTTGATTTTTGTACCGACGGCCTAACCTATTGAGCGATAATTACCGGTAATTATTCATCGCAAGTTTGTTGTTTTTTTAGATCTATTTATTGAAAGTAAAAACATGAAAAAATCACTTTTGCTCGTTTCCTTGTTGGCAGTAGCTTTGGTAGCATGCGGTAAAAAAGAAGAAGCTCCAGCAGCTTCTACACCAGCAGTTGAAGCAGCTCCAGCATCTGTAGCAGCTCCAGCATCTGCACCAGCAGTTGAAGCAGCTCCAGCATCTGCAACAGCAGCTCCAGCTTCTGCACCAGCAGCTGAAGCAGCTCCAGCAGCAGCTTCTGCAGCAGCATCTAAGTAATTTTTATTACTTTTAAGAAAAACCGGTCTTTGACCGGTTTTTTTTCGCCCCAATTTTTGTAGCTACAATTTCGCGACCTCTCCACATATGGCGCAAACTGAATTCGGTGATTTCAAAAACAAAAGGCAAAAAAAACGGACCATGTGGTCCGTTTTTTTACAATTAAAACAACTTCACATCAACTTACTTGAGCTGCTCATTCAATACTGTGAGTATCTTATTTGCCACAGGACTAGAGGAAACCTTACCATCGTCACCATGCACCGTGACACGACTAGTCTCACCAGCATCACGCACCAAGATACGGAACTTCTCACCATCTTTCGCAGCATCACTAGAGCCCCATGAGAACAGTCGAGCAAAGAAGCCCTGACTAGCACCCTTAGTCTTTGCATCAATATCCTGATCAATGTAACGGACGAAATACAGACCTTTAGAACGATCCCTGTCTTCAATCGTAAAACCGATACGGTCTAACGCCAAACCAACACGACGCCATGAGCGATCGAATCCCTCATCTGTTTCCAAGTAACTCAAGTCATTCAAAGTTAACAATTTCGAACGAGGTGCTCCACTTGGTGCAGTAGCCGGAGATGTCGCAGCGATCGCCGTTTTCACCTTTGCTTCATCCGATCCCAAACGTAACATCAAACGCGACAAGAATTCTGCTTCTAATCCTGCATCATTCGCACGTGAAGTCCACGCCGCATTATCTTTTTGCAAACCAGTTAATACTTCTTGCGCGCCACGATGACTGATATAAACCTCAACATCACCATTAGCGGCACGCTCGACACGAGTGCGGAACTTATCGCGCTCACCGGTAGAATACAGGCCATCAAATACCTTACCTATGGTAGAACGGATAATATCCTGCGGGATTTTGCCGCGATTCTCGGCCCAATCTGTCTCCATCACACCGGTAGCTTCGTTTTCAACATTGATCAGAAAACCCTGCTCTTGCCAAAAATCCTTCAATTGAGGCCATAAAACTTCTGGTGCAAATTTCACCACCAAATAGCGTTGCGTACCATTGCGCTCAATTCGCATGTCTTTTAACTGACTTGGTGCCACCGCACCGTTTGCCGTTGCCACAGCGCCGCCTGCTCGTTTCGCAGCATAAGAAGATGCAGTTGCGCTACCCTGCTCAGCATCAGGAATCGCAAAACGACTATCACGGCGAATTTGGGTTAAATCGGGAGGTACATCGAGGGAAGTGGTTTTTGCCTTGCTTGCGCTTCTGTAATCAATACGATTTGAATCGGAGATATTACCCACGAAACTACAGCCAGCACTCAATCCCGCAGCGCCAATTACACCAGCCAATGCCAAAGCACGAACCATCTTTTTATTAGCAACAACGCTTTTTGCCATGTGAAAATCCCTACAAATTGTAATCAATTAAATATGCATGAAAGCACGAGCGCTACTCTCCAACCATGAACTAGCCATTAACTAGCCAAGTGCACTCGTCAAAAATTCTTATTGCAATACACCAGCTTCACGTAAAGCGGAACGAACAATATCATGATATTGGCTAGAAAGGCTAACCAAAGGCAAACGAATTCCCGTTGGCATCATGCCCATTTCTGCCAGAGCCCATTTGACAGGCACTGGATTTGGCTCAACGAATAACTTGGCATGTAAGGGAATCAGACGATTATTAATCTCAACTGCTTTGGCAATTTCACCTTTCATGGCAGAAGCACACAACTCATGCATAGCACGCGGTGCAACGTTGGCGGTGACGGAAATATTGCCTTTACCACCACAAAACATCAAAGCCATCGCGGTTGGATCATCACCCGAATACACGGCAAATGATTTCGGCACCATACGCAATAATTCAAGATCGCGACCTACATTACCACTGGCTTCTTTGATACCAATAATGCCCGGAACTTGCGCTAGCCGGGCAATAGTCTCATTCGACATATCGGCCACAGTACGGCCAGGTACGTTATACAAAATAATGGGAATATCAACGGATTCAGCAATTTTCTTGAAATGCTGATACATACCCTCTTGGGTAGGACGATTATAGTAAGGCACCACTTGCAAAGATGCATCGGCGCCAGCTTCTTTGGCAAACTTGGTCAATGCGATCGCTTCCACTGTGGAATTGCCGCCAGAACCCGCAATAATCGGTACGCGTTTATTGGTGTGCTCTACTGCGATACGAATTAATTCACAATGTTCTTCGACACTGACAGTTGGCGACTCGCCAGTGGTACCGACAATCACGATACCGTCTGTGCCTTCGGCGATGTGCCAGTCTATCAACTTGCGCAGCGTTGGAATATCGAGGCTGCCATCGGCATGCATAGGGGTCACAATCGCGACCAAACTTCCTTGTATCGTTGTCATCTTAGCGCGTGGAAAAAGTAAAGCCATTATTGTAGCGGATGTTACCTGCTATGGGAGAGAATCGAAGGTGGATTCGAGAAGAATCCTATACAAAATTCATCTAGACAGAAACTTGGCCGACTACAAACCTGGCAGGTGGAAAAATAAGTTGAAATATCAAACAAAATTATTGGTACTCGCAGAAAAATCGATGATTACTCATGCTTTATTCGCGCAAGCGTCGAATGCAGATCCTTTGAACGATTGCCTCCGTCGTCAGGTTGACATAAGTGTGTTCAAAAGCGAGACATTGCTGCCGCCAACCCACCGTTTCTGTGCAGACGAAGTGTTTCAGCAATTCATTCTCTTGCAGTAAAAAATCTGGATTACGTGGCCTCCCGTATTTCTCATTTCCGATCGCAAAAGTTTCATATATCAAAACACCTTGATCGGCTAGGGAAGACAAAATCCACGGCATTAAGGGGCGATGTAAATAATTGGTCACGATAATGCCAGCGAACCGCTCTGCCGCAAATGGCCACTTAAAACCTTCCTGCTCAAGATCGATGTTGAAACAAGTCGCGCCTAACTTCTCCAACGTGGCCAAAGAATCGACATCACGATCAAGCGCAAAAACATCGTAACCTGCACCGAGCAGCAAACGCGTATGTCGCCCTGCTCCACAGGCTAAGTCGAGTATTGGGCCCGTGGATTTCGAAATTTCTACAAGAAAGCGCTGCACCCACACTGAAGGATTACTGTTACTCATAAAAATTTACTTTAGCAGCAAAGTGAACGGGGTCAATACGAATTCCAAAATTAACTGAGCGATATTCATCAATGGGTACATCCAGAACTGCAAAATTTTGAAATAAACCAGTGCCATGACAATGAAAAAACCATAAGGCTCAATTTGGGCGAATTGATAGGCCTGCCTATGAGGCAGCAAACTTGTCAGGATACGTCCACCGTCCAGAGGAGGAATTGGAAACAAATTGAACGCAAACATCACCAGATTCGTCAACAATCCCGCTTGCGCCATACGATAGAAGAACTCGTGTTCGATTTTAAACGCGACTAACAATACCGCCAAAATCATCCATAAGAAAGCCATCAGAAAATTCGCTCCAGGCCCAGCTAACGACACCCAAGCCATATCGCGCTTAGGTTTACGCAAAGCGCCGAAATTGACTGGCACAGGCTTGGCATAACCAAACAAAAACTGACCTTCTGTTGCTATATATAAGACGATAGGAATAATAATCGTGCCAAACAAATCAATATGCACAATAGGATTCAAACTCATGCGTCCTTGACTATAGGCCGTCGTATCACCAAAATATTTTGCGGCATAAGCATGGGCTGCTTCATGCAAAGTAATCGCCAAAATGACCGGAATCGCATATACCGCGATGGTTTGTATCAATGCGTCCATGAGTTCAATTTATCCTTAGTTTTTATTCTTACAGCAAGCATCGCAACGACGCTTTATAAACCAAACAAAGCCGCGTCTCCACGTCCCAGACGAATCAACTCTGGCGTCTCTTGCGTCATATCGATGACCGTAGTTGGAATCAAACTACATGCACCGCCATCAATCACCAAATCGATTTGCTTTTCTAAGCGTGCACGGACTAATTCAGGATCAGTTAATGGTTCATCTTCATCTGGCAATATGAGGGTAGTTCCTAACAAAGGCTGCTTTAATTCTTCTAACAATGCGTGGGTAATTGGATTTTCTGGCACACGTAAACCTATAGTTTTACGCGATGGATGACTCAAACGGCGAGGCACTTCTTTAGTCGCTTCTAAAATAAAAGTATAGGCTCCTGGCGTTGCCGCCTTCAGCATACGAAACTGACGATTATCCACCTTGGCGTACTGCGCGATTTCAGATAAATCGCGACACAACAGGGTCAAATGATGTTTCTCGTCTACGCCACGGATACGACGCAAGCGAGCTACCGCATCCTTATCGTCGAGATGACATACCAAGGCATAACAAGAATCGGTCGGTAAAGCGACGATGCCGCCTTGATCAATAATTTGTACTGCTTGCTTGATCAATCGTAATTGCGGATTATCGGGGTGAATTTGAAAAAATTGGCTCATAAATAAAGTGGGCAAATGTGACAACGGAGGCTGAGCCTCCGTTGATGATCTTACTAATAGTCAGTTTATCTCAATTGTTGAAGAGCGGCGATACGCTGCGCCATAGGTGGATGGGTGGAAAATAATTCAGCCCAACCTGGTTTATCACTAATGCCAACCGCCGCCATCGATTGTGGCAATTCGCCAGGAGCCATACCACCCAAGCGGGCTAAGGCATTAATCATAGGCTGGCGATCACCCAATAATTTCGCTGCGCCAGCATCGGCACGGAATTCACGTTGACGAGAGAACCAGGCAACTATCAAAGAGGCACCAATACCAAACAAAATCTGAAACACAAATGATGCAATATGAAAACCAATTCCTGGAGTATGATTTTCATCATTTTTTGACAAGAAGCTATCAACTGCGTAGGCAGCAATACGCGACAAGAATACGACAAAGGTATTGACCACACCCTGAATCAAAGTCATGGTAACCATGTCGCCGTTTGCAATATGAGCGACTTCATGTCCCAATACTGCTTCAACTTCTTCCTTCGTCATGCTTTCCAATAAGCCGGTTGACACAGCAACAAGAGCAGAATTTTTAAATGCACCAGTGGCAAAGGCGTTTGCCTCACCGTTATATACGGCAACTTCCGGCATCGCGATACCAGCACGCTCAGACAAAGTTTTAACCGTACTGACTAACCAAAATTCTGTAGATGAAGATGGATTATCGATCACACGGGCGCCAGTCGACCACTTTGCCATAGGCTTACTGATCAGCAAAGAAAAAATAGAGCCCGTAAAACCAACTACCAGTGAAAACACAGCTAAGGCGCCCAGATTCAAACCTTTTGCCGTCAAATAATTATTCACACCCAACGTGGACAAAATGACGGTCATTACCAACATGACGGCAATATTGGTCGCTAAAAATAAGACGATACGTTTCATATTCAATTCTCCAAAACCTAAGCAAAAACACGGACTACTAGGGACTATGCATGATGCAATATGGGTGTCTTCACCCTAATTTCAAGTGCCATTCACATTGCAGAATCATGTCTAAATCACTTGATCCAGCTATGCCAGACCGGTGTTAAATTCTTTGCCAATGCAGGCAATTGCCCGAGGTCGGGCAAATTCTCATCAGGCGCATGAAAATCCGAACCGCGTGAAGCCATAAATCCATAGCGATTGGCGATTTTGGCGTACTCATCGTATTGATCGACGGTATGACTACCAGTCACCACTTCTATCGCCTCTCCACCGAGACTTTTAAATTCATTAAAGAAAGCGTCGAAAGCCAAAGGCGTTAAATCATAACGTCCGGGATGCGCAACCACCGCAATTCCCCCAGCTCCCCGAATCCAACCGACAGCTTCAGACAAACTCGCCCAACGATGGGGCACAAAACCCGGTTTCCCGTCCGCCAAATAAGATTTAAAGACTGCCGAAACATCTTCGCATACGCCAATCTCGACTAAGTAACGCGCAAAGTGAGAGCGAGAGATCAGGTCAGGGTTTCCCACATATTTTAATGCGCCCGCATAGCAATTCGGAATCCCGACTCGAGCCAAATCTGCAGCCATATCTTCGGCACGGCGCTGACGCCCAGATCGGGTTTGAACCAAACCCGCCAACAAATCGGGGTTAGTTTCATCTATATTCAGGCCAACGATATGGATGGTCTTATTCGCCCAAGTAACAGAAATCTCCAATCCAGTCACATATACCATACCCAAATCGCTTGCAGCTTCACGTGCTGCGGTAATGCCGCCAACTTCA
Source organism: Undibacterium sp. GW821-FHT11H02 (assembly GCF_058808015.1). NCBI lineage: Bacteria > Pseudomonadati > Pseudomonadota > Betaproteobacteria > Burkholderiales > Oxalobacteraceae > Undibacterium > Undibacterium sp. GW821-FHT11H02. Next base: position 423,602 of record NZ_JBXARG010000001.1, read on the forward strand.
TCGTGATCCGTTAATGCCCAAACATCGACGCCTTGGGCATGCGCGCGTTGCGCGACCGCAGCTGGCGTTAAGACACCATCAGAAACCGTAGAGTGGCAATGCAGATCAACATTGAGGCCTAAACGTGGATCGATACTTAAGACTTGGGCAGACATGATAAGACCAGATTCAAACGATAAGAGTAAACATTGTACTCCTGCCCAGCATGCTTTGCCGCATTGCGGCAATTATGTCGTTAAAGTCTAGTCTGAAATTTGCTTTAAGGCGTCTGCAACAGTCGGAAACATCAATCTTGCTCCCAATTCGACTTTAATCCTTTGATTTAGCAGACGTCGCGACTCTGACATAAAGGACAACAGCATAGCTGACACTTGCTTTTCTAACTCGACACGCGGCAAGCGTGGTGCGCGCGGCAAGTGAAAGCGATCGGCAACCTGGTCAAAATAATCGGCCATTTTCAAATCACTATCATCCACCGCATGATAAACACGATTCGGGCGCGCCCGAAACATTGCCAATTTGATCAAGCGGGCAAGGTCTTCTGCGTGTATATGATTGGTATAGACGTCATCCGCTTCTATTAAGGCGGGTGTCGCCTTACGTAAACGTTCAATTGGCAAACGATCTGCTGCATAAATCCCAGGCACACGCAAAATGGATAATTGCCCCCCTCGTCTCTTCGCCCAGGCTCGCAATAACGTTTCCGCCGAGACCCGCCGTTTAGCTCTCGCGTTATTCGGATTTAGGGATTGGGTTTCATCAAACTGCGCACCACGACAATCCCCATACACGCCGGTCGTGCTGATATAAACAAGATGGGCCTTCTCAGGTAAAATAGCGGCTAAATGCTGCGTTCTGACATCAATTTCACCGTCACTACGTGGCGGCGCCAGGTGCACAATAAAGTTTGCAAGTCCCGCCAATCGTTTGACAGTATCGGCTTGATCCAAATCAGCGAACACAGGAACTGCACCCGCAGCGCGCAGCTTTGCAAAGCGCTCAGAAGCAGCTCCTTGACTAGTTACAGCAAACACCCGAAAGCGATCAACCAGATGGGGTAGCAGACGCATGCCGACATCGCCACAACCAATAATCAGGCATCGAGGCTTTGCAAATTTGGTATGAATAACTAATTCAGAAATGCTTTGCCGCATAGGTTTTTTATTTTATTTAAGTTTTTAAAATTCAGGAATCGTATGACGTTTCAAGTAACAATCTCACCGAGCGGTCGCCAATTTAATTGCGATAGTGATGAAACCGTATTAGCGGCAGCCTTACGCGCGGGACTCATTTTGCCATACGGCTGCAAGAATGGTGCATGCGGATCATGCAAGGGCAAAGTCAGCACAGGTCAAGTTGTGCACGGCAATCATCAGCAAAAAGCCCTTAGCGACGAAGAAGAAGCGCAAGGCGGCGCTTTATTCTGCTGCGCAAAACCGCAAACCGATCTCACTATCGAAGCCCGCGAAATGTTGGCGGACGATGACTATCCAATCAAGAAACTTCCTAGTCGTATCGCTAAATTGGAAAAATTATCCGATGACGTGATGCTAATTGAGTTGCAATTACCTGCCAACGAAAAACTCAATTACCGTGCTGGACAATATATCGAATTTCTTTTAAGAGATGGAAAACGCCGTAGCTATAGTCTAGCGAACGCTCCCCATATCGAAGGCCCTCTGAGCTTGCATATCCGTCATATGCCAGGTGGCTATTTCACAGATCAGGTTTTTTCTACTGTCAAAGAACGCGACATCATGCGTTTTGAAGGACCACAAGGTAGTTTTTATCTGCGTGAAGACTCAGATAAACCTATGATTTTGCTAGCATCTGGTACGGGTTTTGCGCCAATCAAGGCCATCGTTGAGCATTTAATCCATATCGAGTCTAAACGCCCTGTCCATTTATATTGGGGTGGCCGTCGACCACAAGACCTCTATATGGATGCTTTGTGTAAAAAATGGACTCATGAGCTAGTGGGTTTTCAGTACACACCAGTAATTTCCGATGCAATGATTGAAGACAATTGGAAAGGTCGCACCGGTTTCGTTCATCAAGCGGTAGTCGATGATTACGCAGATTTATCGTCGTATCAAGTTTATGCTTGCGGCGCCCCGATTGTAGTGGAGTCAGCAAAACGCGATTTTGTGGCTAAGTCTCGATTAGCGGCAGATGATTTTTTTGCGGACTCGTTCACATCCGAAGCAGATTTATCAAAAAATTAATTTATTTAAATCGATGAAATTATTTTTCATTTTTTTTGATTTTTTTCAGTATTGCAGTGCGCAAAACTGCAAAAAAACCGTTACACTACGCGCATGATAAATTTTACCGACATGTCTTCCCCAAATATCGCTCGACGTCGCAGTTCGCACACCGAGCCTGGGAAGTCTTGCGCGTAAGAAAAGCAAGTTCACGATAAAACCACAGGCTCTCTCCTGTGGTTTTTTTTTGCGCTAAAGTACTTTTGTCCTTCTGCTGTATTTATATTTATTCGCGTTTATCTTTGAGGAGTTTTGAAATGGAATTTAGTCAGTACAACGTCAACGCCCTGATGTACATCACACCACGCCCAGAATTGGTGTTTACGGAAGGGCTAGGCATGTGGATGACTGACCATAATGGCAAACGCTATCTCGACTATTTGCAAGGCTGGGCCGTCAATTGCCTCGGTCACTCGCCAAAATGCATAGAAGACGCGATCGTCGCGCAAGCAGGCAAATTGCTAAATCCTTCACCTGCCTTCTATAACGAAAATATGATCAAGCTGGCCGATCAACTCACGCAACATTCCTGCTTTGATCGCGTATTTTTTGCCAATAGCGGTGCCGAAGCCAATGAAGGTGCGATTAAATTAGCGCGTAAATGGGGGCAGAAAAATAAGAATGGCGCATTTGAAATCATCACTTTCGATCACGGATTTCATGGCCGCACTTTAGCGACCATGTCCGCATCCGGTAAGCCGGGCTGGGATACGATTTTCGCTCCTCAGGTAACAGGCTTTCCAAAAGCCGATTTAAATGACATTACCTCCGTTGAAAAACTCATCAACGATAAAACAGTGGCAGTCATGCTTGAACCGGTGCAAGGTGAAGGTGGCGTAATTCCAGCTAGTCGCGAATTCATGCAAGCTTTGCGCGCATTGACCAAGCAACACAATATTCTATTGATCGTCGATGAAGTCCAAACTGGCATGGGACGCACCGGGGAATTATTCGCTTACCAGCTTTCTGGAATCGAACCAGACATCATGACATTGGGTAAAGGCATAGGTGGTGGTGTCCCGCTCGCAGCCTTGCTGGCCAAAGAAGAAGTTTCTTGCTTTGTACCTGGCGATCAAGGCGGCACCTACAACGGCGCGCCCTTAATGACTGCGGTCGGTATCGCAGTATTAAACGCCTTAACTGCACCAGGCTTCCTCGATGAAGTGAAAGCGAAATCGACATACTTAAGTGAGGCACTCAACACCCTTTCCGAAAAATTTGGAATGGAAGGCGAACGCGGTGAAGGCTTACTGCGCGCGCTCAAGCTAGGCAGTGATATTGGTCCGCGCCTTGTTGAAGTCGCACGTGACGTAGAACCAATCGGTTTGCTAATCAACTCTCCACGCCCTAATTTACTCCGTTTCATGCCAGCACTTAACGTCAGCTACGAAGAAATCGACACCATGATTTCTATGTTGAGCCAAGTCATCCAACAGGTGATAGACGAAAAAGCCGCTGAAGCAAAGAAGCAATAACTCGACGTATTGGCAGAAATATTAAACATGGCTATCAAACACTATTTACAGGTCTCTGACCTGACGCTTGACGAATACGACTATCTGATGCAAAGAGCTCGCATCATCAAAGACCGCTTTAAGAAATACGAGCCCTATCATCCACTTTTGGACAGAACGCTGGTCATGGTGTTTGAAAAAAATTCCACCCGTACGCGTTTGAGTTTTGAAGCGGGCATGCATCAATTGGGAGGGGCGGCAATTTATCTGAACACTCGCGATAGCCAACTTGGTCGTGGCGAGCCGGTTGAAGATGCTGGTCAGGTTATGTCACGCATGTGCGACATCATTATGATCCGTACCTTTGAACAAGAGATGATAGAGAAATTTGCCGCAAATTCGCGCGTACCTGTCATCAATGGTTTAACCAATCAGCATCACCCTTGCCAAGTCTTTGCCGACGTGTTCACCTTCATTGAACATCGTGGCTCTATCGCAGGTAAAAAGGTCGCTTGGATCGGTGACGCTAACAATATGCTGTATTCCTGGATGCAGGCAGCGAAGGTCTTCGGCTTTCATCTGCACATTTCCACGCCTAAAGGCTATGACATTGATCCCGCGTGTGTGACAGTTGAACCTGCACATTACACGGTATTTGACAATCCATCTGATGCCTGTGTTGGTGTCGATGCCGTGAATACGGATGTCTGGACTAGCATGGGTTACGAGGCAGAAAATCAAGCACGTTTAAAAGCCTTTGATGGCTGGATCGTGGACGAAGCCAAGATGGCGCGCGCCAATCCTGATGCGATTTTCATGCACTGCTTGCCAGCACATCGCGGTGAGGAAGTGTCAGCAGGCGTTATCGATGGACCGCGATCCGTAGTCTGGGATGAAGCAGAAAATCGTTTGCATGTTCAAAAAGCCTTACTCGAATATTTGGTCATCGGCAAAGTCGATAATTAACAGTTCAGCCTAATCATTAAGATTTGAAAATTTCATCTACATACCATTAGCAAATAGAAAGCACATCATGAGCGACGTAAAAAAAGTAGTTTTAGCATATTCCGGTGGTTTAGATACTTCCGTGATTTTGAAATGGTTGCAAGACAACTATAAGTGCGAGATCGTCACCTTCACCGCCGACTTAGGTCAAGGCGAAGAACTCGAGCCAGCACGTGCCAAAGCTTTAAAATTTGGCATCAAGCCAGAGAACATTTTCATTGATGACGTACGTGAAGAATTCGTACGCGATTTCGTTTTCCCTATGTTCCGCGCGAACACGGTATATGAAGGTGAATATTTATTGGGCACCTCAATTGCGCGTCCATTGATCGCAAAACGCCTGATCGAAATCGCCAAACTAACTGGCGCTGACACCATCTCTCACGGTGCGACTGGTAAAGGCAATGATCAAGTACGTTTCGAGCTCGGTGCCTACGCCTTGATGCCGAACGTCAAAGTGATCGCGCCATGGCGTGAGTGGGATTTATTGTCGCGCGAAAAATTGATGAAGTATGCCGAAGATGCTGGCATAGAAATCGATCAAAAACACAAAAATGGTGGCGCCCCCTACTCTATGGATGCCAACCTTTTGCACATCAGTTTTGAAGGCCGTCATTTGGAAAACCCAAGTGCGGAAGCAGAAGAATCCATGTGGCGTTGGACTGTCAGTCCAGAAGCAGCACCAGACCAGGCTGAATACCTCGACATCGAATACGAAAAAGGCGATATCGTGGCATTGAATGGCGTGCGTATGTCGCCAGCCACTGTATTAACAGAACTCAACCGCCTCGGCGGCAAACACGGCATTGGTCGTTTAGATTTGGTGGAAAATCGTTTCGTTGGTATGAAGTCACGCGGTTGCTACGAAACACCAGGCGGCACAATCATGTTGCGCGCACACCGTGCGATCGAATCCATCACTTTAGATCGTGAAGTCGCACATTTGAAAGATGATTTGATGCCACGTTATGCCAGCTTAATCTACAACGGTTACTGGTGGTCTCCAGAGCGTTTGGCATTACAAACTTTGATCGATCACACACAACAAAATGTGAATGGCTGGGTACGCGTCAAGCTGTACAAAGGCAATGTGATTACAGTGTCTCGCGATTCAAAAACCGACTCTTTATTCGACATGAATATCGCGACTTTCGATGAAGATGGTGGCGCTTACAATCAAGCTGATGCGGGTGGCTTCATTAAGCTCAATGCCCTACGTATGCGCATTGCGGCGAATGCGAAATTAAAACGCGGTTAATTGATAGAATCCGTTGCAAAAGCAATTCTAATAATTGTAGGGCGGGTGCAACCCGCGCGGTTCAAAGGTCGATTTCGCGCACACCACGTTTTGGCGGCGCGGGTTGCACCCACCCTACTTTCTGATCTAAATATTCCAATAATTTAGCAAAAATGAGCACACAATTCGATCAAGTTAGCATCATTAAAAAAGCCAATGTTTATTTCGACGGCAAATGTATTTCTCACACGGTTTTATTTGCCGATGGTAGTAAGAAAACTATAGGCGTGATTTTTCCATCGTCCTTAGTGTTCAATACTGACGCAGCAGAAATCATGGAAATCAATGCGGGTCTATGTCGTATTCGCTTAGCTGGAAATAGCGACTGGCAAAGCTATGGCGCTGGACAAGAATTTCATGTGCCAGCAAATTCTAGTTTTGAAATTGAGACTTCAGAATTATTGGATTATGTTTGTCACTTTGTAGCATAGCAAGTGCGGCTATGTAAGTCGGCGCCCAACTTACATAGTCAACTTCACAGCGAATTGAAGACAACTGCCGCGCTAGTTCTTCACTCCATTCTTGCAAGCCCATCCCCAGACATTTCAAACGCGCTTCATGGCAAGCCCAAGCACGTAAAAAACGCTGGAATTGTTGATCAAGAGGCTTAGCAGCGATGTCTTGTGTCCTTGCTTTTCCAAGATACAACATCGCAGTGTCTTTCCACGCAAAGGTATCTGAAATTTTAACGACGTCGAGTCCAACCGGATGATGGCAACAAATGGCCGCTAGCGCATACCCTTCTTCATGCGCAATCGATAAATAGATAATCCTTTCAGAGATGCTATTACTGATTACCACACGCGGTGCTTGCCCCTGCTCCGATTGCAAATGAATATCTCTCTGAGTAGCACCCCATGCGGCAGCGATGACTTCGATCAATGCCTGCCGGATTTGCAAGCGCGCATCATCGCGATTGCTGCCCGGCTCGATAACAACACCAATCACCACCAGATCGTTTTGCCGTAACTGCTCGCACGCAAACTCGAATTGATCTGGTAGGTGACAAATCAACATAGCAAAGGCATTTTTAAATAGTTAAGCGATCGACGCTGGGCAACCGCGCCAACTGGAATTGGCTGGAATAAATTCGCCTTTCATCACCAAGGTCAAAGCACCCAGTTTTGCATCGTCGCCAACTACGGCGCTGTAAAGCACAAAGCTACGCGGACCAAGGTAAACACGTTCACCGATCAGCACGTGATCAACCTTCATTACACGGTCTTCAAACAAATGGGTTTGCGGGCAAGCAGCGGCATTAATTTCACTATAAGCACCAATAGTCACACAATCAAATTCAGTGATATCGGTGGTATCCAAATACACACCCTTACCAATTTTTGCGCCTAATAAATTAAAGGCCAATGGCAGCCAAGGTGTCCCTTTCAGGTAACGCATGAAATTGGGTACCGCTATCCCTTCGTACAAATTGGTAATCGCTTCGGATGACCAGACAAACCAGGTCCACATAGGATGGCTGCTTTTCTTGTAACGACCTATGAATATCCATTTCGCCAGGAAAATAAAAACAAAACATCCAGCCCCATACAGCAAACCAGAAATCACGAGGTAATACAGTACGTCCACCCAGCGTTCTTCCGCTGCCAGTGGCATCAGATCGAGCACAATCGTGTAACCGATAGCAATCACCAACGCATGCGGTGCGATGATGCGGAAAGCCTCAATTAAGCCACGGGCAAAACGTCGCCATAAGGAGGGTTTGAAGGTCAGATTTTCAGCGAAACCTCTGACTTCTTCACGCGCCGGCAAATTCATGGCAGGCGAACCTATCCAGGTATCGCCACTGCGCATTACGCCATTCGCTGGAGCACTGGTATGGACACCGATCAAGACGTTCTCGGGGATCACGGTGCCATCAGGAATATACGCGCCATTCCCAACAAAACTACGACGCGAAACTTCGGTCGCTTGCACCGACATCCAGCCTTGATCTATCTCTTCATCACCTAACATGACCGCATCGGCAATAAAACATTCATCACCTAAAGTCAGCATGTCGGGTACCACACCCAGTGCCGTCGAGACCTCAGCCCCCTTGCCGACTTTGGCTCCCAACATGCGATACCAAAATGGTGAATAAATCGTGGCATACACGCCATGCAAGACATTTAAACTCGATTCCTGAATTTGATTCACCAACCACTTACTACAGTAGACATTGCTATGCACGGCGTAACGCCCTGGCGTCAACTTTGGCAATAAGCCCCAGCGTATACCAGCAGACAAAATTGCCGTGCAAATAATCAAGACCGCCGTCGCAGGAAAAGCAAAAATAAAATATTCACTCAGTTGACGTATCACTTCCGCGTTTTGCGTACTCGGTAAAAGTTCTAAAGTATCCAGCCAGTCGATCAAAATGAAAGTAGGAAAAACGGGTAAGAAAAACAGTGCGGAAATACTCAAACTACCGAATATAAAAAATAGGGCTTCACCCAGTTTTCTCATATCACTAACGGGTGGACGTTGCGGCAATGCCTGGGAATCAAATAAGCCATTATCGCGCGCAGGAGATCCTTCCCACATTCTTTGCGTAGGAATACTTTGCCCATCTACCAAGGAAGATTGTCCTGCTAAATGTGCTTGCGTTTCCATTTTGGTGTCGCCTTCTATCACCGCATACGACCCCACGTAGGCATGTGCGCCGATATCGATGCATCCCACGTGCAAATAGCCTTTTTCGACTCGTGCGTTTTCAAAATTGCAGGCGTTTCCTATACTGACACCAGTATCGATAGACAACAAATCAGGTACGCGTAAAGTAATCGAACCGATTAAAACATCATCCCCAATTTTTGCACCTAATGCTCTGAGCCACCAGGTGTAAATCGATGATCCACTCAGCATATAAGCAGGCGCAGCTTCGATAATTCTGTCGACTAGCCACCAGCGAAAATAAGTCACGCCCCACAAAGGATATTTGCCGGGCTTCATGCGTCCGAGAATGAGCCATTTCGCCGCAATCGCCAAGAAGAACTCTGAAATCGTCACCAGCAAGAAACAAGCTAGAGATAATGCAACTGCACGTGGAATCGAATCTCCGCAATCACCAGTAAAAAAATGATACGCAAAAAAAGGCGTCAACCACTGCAACATACGGAAGGCAACCAAGCACGGAATCATCGTCGCCTGCGCAAGACCACATACCCAACGTTTCAGCGATGATGGTGGAGTCCATGATGCTGCGGCTTGCGTTTGATCTGTTGCTTTGATCAGACCTTCTTGCATCACTGTGGCAATTTGCCCTAAGCGCCGCTGTTGATAAATATCGCTGATTTTAAAGTACGCAAAACGTGGATCGAGGCGCAAAGATGACACCAGGCGTGCTGCCATTAAAGAATGTCCGCCGAGATCAGTAAAAAAGTCTGAGTCACGACGAATTGCCTGTCCGGGAAATAAGCGAGTCAAAGCCTCAAACAGGCAAGATTCCGCTTCGGTTTCAGCAATATCACTTTCAGATGACAATGTTTGTAGCGCTAACTCTTGTGCCTTTAAAGTTTTCCTATCAATTTTGCCAGAGCTTAGGCGTGGCATCTCATCCAGAAATTCATAACGCGTTGGCACCATGTAGGCGGGCAAACTTTGGGTTAATGCTAGCCGTAAGTTGCTGGCGTTGACTGCCACTAAATCCGCACCCGTTTCACGAACGATAAAGGCAATCAATTGATCTATGCCCTGCTCCGAACGCAAAATCACCGCAACCGTACCAACCCCGTTTTGCCTCGCTAATACTGCTTCGATTTCACCTAATTCAACTCGAAAGCCACGTATTTTTACCTGATCATCAGCGCGTCCCAGGCATTGCACGGTGCCGTCTTCGCCTATCTTAGCCAAATCACCTGTTCGATAGATACGATCGTTAAGTGAATTGTTTGCCCAAGGGTTTTCTAGAAATTTTTCTGCAGTTAAATCAGGGCGACCAAGATACCCCGCCGCAACACCCGGGCCAAAAATACAAAGCTCACCCGTTTCACCACGTTCTAACAAGCGCAAACCTTTTTCAACCTCAGGATCAATCACTAACAAACCATAATTCGGCAATGGAATACCTATCGTCACAGGCTCACCAGCACGCAATGGCGCCAGACTGGCAGATACTGTCGCTTCGGTCGGCCCATAAGTATTAAACATTTGACGACCGTTGACGGCCCAGCGATCTACTAAACTAGCCGGACACATCTCACCACCAAGATTGATCAGACGCAGGCAAGGCACGTCTATGCTAAATAGAGCCAACAAGGTAGGAACCGCGTGCAATACCGTAATCTGATTACTGATCAAAGCACGTGGCAAGGCATCGGGATCAAGCGCGACTTCTTTTGGTGCTATCCATAAAGTTGCACCAACTAAATAACTGATCCAAATTTCTTCAAATGACATGTCAAATGCCACCGAAAAACCTTGATAGACACGATCATTACCTGTAATTCCTAAGACGCTATTCTCACTGCGTAAGTAGTGGCAAATACTGCCTTGATTAATGAGTATGCCTTTTGGCTTACCTGTTGAGCCCGAGGTATAGATCACATAGGCAGGATCATTCACATCGACTACACCGCGCCTGAGCAATTGAGTATCTACAACACATGACAAATTTGCTGCCGTAAAAATAGCAGTTGCTAAGTGTCCAAGTTGCGGCAGAAATTCATCTGCCGTTAACAACCCTACCGCCTGCGCATCGTCCAGACAAACTGCTATCCTATCCACAGGCACTTCTGCGTCAAATGGCAGCCAAGCAGCACCGCTTTTCGCGATTCCGGCTTGCATGACTAATAGCTCTATCCCGCGCGGCAGCCACAATCCCAGTATGTCACCGGGCTTCACACCTGCTTGAATAAGATGATGAGCAACCAGATCGGCACGTGCCCCCAATTCCGCGTAGCTAAGCTGTTCATGGTCGCTAAAAAGTGCGATCTTTTCTGGCCTTGTCTGGATAGTCGCTTCCAGCAAATCTGCTAAACATTCTGCTTTGATTAATTCGGGCTGTACATTACCGTACAAAATATTGCTGTCAGATTTCATTCATTTTTTCTTGGATGGTTAAAGTCTGCGTCATCCACTATATTTTTCTGATTGAAGGTTTATACAAATACAGGTTCGACTTCGAGTCCGACTCCAAATTTTTTAAAGACATCAGCTTGAATTTCTTGCGCCAAAGCTCTGACATCTGCACCGGTCGCACCGCCCAAATTAACCAGTACCAGCGCCTGCTTTTCGTAAACACCGACGGCGTTCCGACGACGAGCTTTCCAGCCACATTGCTCAATCAACCAACCTGCTGCCAACTTAAAATCACCATTGATTTGTGGATAGCTAACGCAATGTGGATGTTGTTGCAGTAGGTGATTGCGTAATTCAGCCGACACAATCGGATTCTTGAAAAAACTCCCTGCGTTACCGATCACGGCAGGATCTGGCAATTTACTCTGACGTATCGCAATAATCGCAGCGCTGACGTCTAACGGCGTTGGTTCAGCAAGATTGCGATCTTGCAGATACTTCGCCACATCGCCATAAGCCAAGCGTGGCTGCCACTTTTTAGGCAAGGCAAAACTGACATCGATAATCACATAACGATCTTGCTCACCACGCTTGAAAATGCTATCGCGGTAGCCAAAGGCACAATCTTGTTTTTGGAAAGTTTTTAGCTCGCCAGTGACAAAATCAAAGGCGGTCAGGTTATGAAAACAGTCTTGCATTTCCACACCATAAGCGCCTATGTTTTGTATAGGCGAAGCGCCGACGGTGCCAGGAATTAAGGAGAGATTTTCAAGGCCGCCATAGCCTTGCGCTAATGTCCATTGCACGAAGGCATGCCAGTTTTCACCCGCACCAGCACGAACAATAAAGTAATCCTCCGTCTCGCCCGATAATTCACGTCCCATGATCGCCATGTGCAAAACCAGATGGGGCAAATAATCCGACAAAATGACATTGCTCCCGCCCCCAAGCACGAAACGAGGCAGGCTCGCAAGCTCAGCGTCTGCTTGAGTTTGCGACCAGACTGTTTGTAACTGCGATAGCTTTTCAATACGTAGAAATCGATGTGCTTGCGCGTTGATGCCAAAGCTATTCAAGCTTTGCAGTGAGACATCTTGCTGTAGTGTAAATTCAGGTTTCATAGAGACAAGATTATAGTCGGGAATAGGCTATTTCCCTGCTGTTTCGCCTGAAATTGCCTGTAAAGTTAGCCTAAGTTTTTGTTAAAATAGCGCCACCGCAGAAAAATTCCGCTATTTCCAGATTTTTCACTTGCTCCTGCATTATTACTTCAAATTTTTTCTATTAGGAAATCCCATGCCATCATTCGATACCGTCTCCGAAGCCAATATGGAAGAAGTCAAGAACGCGATTGCACAAACCAATAAGGTTGTGACGAATCGCTTTGATCTGAAAGGCACTAGCGCCAAAGTTGAGCTCAAAGACAAAGAACGCGAAATCACGATCTTTGGCGACTCTGATTTCCACCTTGACCAAATCATGATCGAAGTTACCCAAACTATGGGCAAACGCGGCGTCGATGTACGCTTCCTTGACATTGGTGATGTGCAAAAAATAGGCGGTGACAAAGTAAAAAAAGTCATCAAGGTCAAGAACGGCATACAGACGGAAGATGCAAAAAAAATCGTGAAAGTCATCAAAGATAGCAAGATGAAGGTACAAGCCAGTATTCAAGGTGATGCTGTGCGGGTGACCGGCGCTAAGCGCGATGACTTGCAAGCTGCAATGGCGATGTTGCGCAAGGAAATCAAAGATTTACCGCTGGAGTTTAATAATTTCCGCGATTAATGCAGGACCAGACCAGCATGTTCTTTCCCGGCCTTAAGCGATTCGTCCTGTTTGCTACTTTGTTCGGCATCAGCCTGACTTCATGGGCCGCTGACATTAGTCTAGTCGCTTTAAGCAATGGAAAAGCCATGCTGGTGGTCGATGGCAAAGCGCCGAAAATGTACGCCATCGGTAGCACCATCGACAGCACGATCAAGCTGATTGCCACCACCAGCAATAGTGCAACCATAGAATTCGAAGGCAAGCGACAAATCTTGTATCTCGGTCACGGTGGCATGCGCAGTAATAACGAATCCAAATACGCCAGCCTTACCTTACACGCCAACGAACTCGGGCATTTTTTCACGCAGGGTCAAATCAATGGTGGTAGTAGCTTGCGTATGATTGTTGATACGGGTGCCAGCTTTGTCGCGATCCCAGCATCAGAAGCGATACGCCTGGGAATTGATTATCGTAAAGGTATACGAGCCCGTTCCAACACAGCGAATGGCATAGTTCCGATTTACCTAGTTAAACTCGACTCGCTCAAAGTCGGCGACATAGAACTATTTCAAGTGGAAGCATCGATACACGAAGGTGACCTGAATATTTGTTTACTCGGCATGTCGTTTTTAAAACGGCTGAGTATGGTACGCGAAGGGCAGCAAATGGTACTTACTAAGAAAATGTAACTTAATAGACGGCATGCCCCCTATAAAAAAGAGTCGAGCCTATAAGAGATCCGACTCTTTTTCTATATTTATGCCAGCACTGTACGACGTTGTTTTACCGCGTCAGCCAATCCTTGCAAAACTTTTTCACTATCCGTCCAATCAATACAGCCATCGGTAATCGACTGCCCATAGACCAGCTCCTTGCCAGCCACTAAATCCTGACGCCCAGCCACCAGATTCGATTCAATCATGACGCCGACGATACGTCGATCGCCACCTGCAATTTGAGCAGCGATATCAGCGCAAACTGGAATTTGGTTCAAAGGATTCTTAGAACTATTCGCATGTGATGCGTCTATCATAATGCGTGGCTGTAAGCCATTCGCCGCAATATCTTTCGCCGCAGCGTCAACACTGGCAGCATCATAATTTGGTGTTTTACCGCCACGCAAAATAATGTGGCAGTCTTCATTGCCATTTGTCGACACAATCGCAGAGTGACCACCTTTTGTCACGGACAAGAAGTGATGCGGTTGTGAAGAGGCTTTGATCGCATCCACCGCGATCTTTACGTTCCCATCGGTACCGTTCTTGAACCCCACTGGGCAGGACAAACCAGATGCCAATTCCCTATGCACTTGTGATTCGGTGGTGCGCGCGCCAATTGCACCCCAACTGATTAAGTCGGCGATATATTGTGGGCTGATCATATCCAGATATTCAGTACCCGCTGGCAGGCCAAGTTCATTAATATTCAATAGCAATTCACGGGCAATGCGCAGGCCGTCGTTGATACGGAAACTATTGTCCATATACGGATCATTGATCAAGCCTTTCCAGCCAACCGTAGTGCGTGGTTTTTCAAAATACACACGCATCACGATTTCTAATTCACCAGCAAATTGCACACGGGCTGCAGCGAGTTTTTTTGCATACTCGAGAGTCGCTTTCGTGTCGTGAATCGAGCAAGGACCTATCACCACCATGACTCTATCGTCTTTGGCTTGCAGAATGTTATGCAATGCGGAGCGCGCATTGGCAGTGACTTCTGAGGCTTTATCGGAGCAAGCAAATTCGCGTATCAAATGCGAAGGTGGAAGCAGCTCTTTCATTTCTCGAATACGTAAATCGTCTGTGCGTTGCATGATGTTTTCCCGAAGTTTCAGTTAGATAAAAATAGATTTAAAAATAGTGTTTAGAAAATTAGTTTGATCGGTTTTACCTATCCGCTTATCTGTCGAATAAATTTCAACAGGCAAAAAAAAACCGCCAAGACTGGCGGTTTTTTTGGATCGGTTAGGTTCTCTGTACGTCGATTTTGCTTCTACGTGAACTTACCGCTTCTCCACCGCCTTAGGGTTGGAATAGCTAAAGTAAAAGTGAAAGTAAAATCGTGCAAAATTCATGAAAACCTCGTGATCGAATGGGACGACTATAACAACATCAGCACGCTGTTGGCAAGCAATTTATCTGAATATGCGCGTATATTTGCAAAAGCCTTGAGCCAACATATGACTTAGGACATAAGCTTATATGCATTAACTTATTAAGCCCTATAAAAAACTGGCAATCTCATTCAAAGCTTTCTTACGAATGTTTGGCACCATGCAATGATCAGCAGGGTAGCCGACCACCAACAGTATGTAGGGCTTTTCATTATCAGGACGATCTAACAGCTCATTCAAAAATCCCATAGGACTTGGAGTATGTGTCAAAGTCGCCAAGCCTGCATGGTGCAAAGCTGCAATCAAAAATCCGGTGGCAATTGAAACCGATTCTGGCACGTAGTAATTTTTAACTGCGGTACCATCGTCCATCAAAGTGCTTTTTTGACCGAAGATTGCGATCAAATAAGGTGCAACTTCTAAAAATGGTTTGTCTGAATCTGTGCCCAATGGTGCTAAGGCATCTTTCCATTCTTGCGGCGCACGGCGCTCATAAAATTCACGCTCTTCGATTTCTGCTTCAACGCGGATACGGTGCTTCAATTCTGGGTCGCTGACAACGGCGAAATGCCATGGCTGATGATTGGCGCCAGACGGTGCTGTTCCGGCCGCCAACAGGCATTGCTCTATTACCTTACGTGACACCGGCTCGGAGGAAAATTCTCGTATGGTTTTACGACGCGCAAGCTCTTGGTAAAACTCTGCAGCGCGCGTTTCCATCTCACTTTCTGGATAGGCGCGATAAGTGCTCAAGGGGATAAATTGGGGGGAGCCTTGATTGAAGGAAAGTTTAGACATGCTGATCCTTTCGTAGAAAAAAGACACTGTAATCACAATATCTAATCTACTCAAGACGCAAAATGACATTCAATACAAGTTGCAAAAATAAAGGCTTTTTGACAATCAATCAACGGCTAAAAGATGTATAGACAATACGAACTTTTGCCGTTGATTTTTTATTGGCGCTATTTCAACAAACGATCAGGCGGTTCCACCTACGACCAAGCCGTCAATGCGCAAAGTCGGCTGTCCCACGCCCACGGGCACACTTTGCCCTTCTTTGCCACAAACACCGACACCCGAGTCAAGGCGCATGTCATTACCTATCATTGATACACGATTTAATACGTCAGGGCCGTTACCGATCAGGGTTGCGCCTTTCACTGGGTAAGTGACTTTACCATCTTCTATCATATAGGCTTCGCTAGCCGAGAAGACGAACTTACCGTTAGTAATGTCGACTTGTCCACCGCCGAAATTGACCGCGTACAAACCATTTTTCACTGACGCCAAAATCTCTGCCGGATCTTTATCACCACCCAACATATAGGTGTTGGTCATACGTGGCATAGGCAAATGAGCGAAAGATTCACGACGCGCGTTACCCGTCACAGGCATTTTCATCAGACGTGCGTTCATGGTGTCTTGAATATAGCCTTTGAGTATGCCATCCTCAATCAAGGTAGTGCATTGAGTAGGATTACCCTCGTCATCAATGTTCAAAGAGCCCCGACGATTCTCTAAAGTGCCATCATCCACGACAGTAACACCTTTAGCGGCGACTCTATCGCCGATACGACCAGCAAAGGTACTCGAACCTTTACGATTAAAATCACCTTCCAGTCCATGACCAATCGCTTCATGCAATAAGACCCCTGGCCAGCCAGAACCAAGCACCACAGTCATAGGGCCAGCAGGAGCCGGGCGCGCATCCAGATTAACCAAGGCTGATTTCACTGCATCATCCGCGTATTGTTCCAACATCGTGTCAGTAAAATACGAAAAGTTATAGCGACCGCCGCCACCGCTAGAACCCGTTTCACGACGTCCATTTTGTTCTGCAATAACGGTCAATGACATACGTACCAAAGGACGGACATCGGCGGCAATAACGCCATCACTACGAGCCACCAAAATCACATCGTATTCGCCTGCCAGGCTGGCCATCACTTGCACGATGCGTGGATCTTTAGCACGCGCAATTTTCTCGATGCGTTCTAGCAAAGCGACTTTCTGTGTTGCATCCAATGAAGCTAATGGATCATCTTGCAAAAATAAATTATGGCCTTGTATGCCTTGCATAGAGGAGGCAACTTGTATCTTGCCAGCACCAGCACGCGCAATTGTGCGCGTTGCTGCGGCAGCCTCTAATAGTGCATGTTCGGAAATTTCGTCAGAATACGAAAACGCCGTTTTATCACCGGACACGGCGCGCACGCCGACACCTTGATCAATAGAAAAACTGCCCGTCTTCACGATACCTTCTTCCAGACTCCAAGCTTCATTCTTGGTGAACTGAAAATACAGATCAGCATAATCAATTTTATGCGTGAACATGGTTTTCAAGGCTGACGCCAACTTGGTTTCATCCAAGCCAAACGGCGTCAAAAGGATATCGCGAGCGATCGCAAGATGTTTTAAATTCGAATCAAATGGTGTCATATTATTCAATCTTTATTGGCTATCATTTTTGACTGCCATAGTGGCTGTTAACTTGCGTATTGTAGAGTATTTCGTGTTGCTACTCGTTAGAAGAACAATCACGACTAAATAAGGACTAACAAGCAAAACGTCGGTGCTTTAAGGCTGGCAAGTTGTTACGGATATTCTGCATGACTTCACTGTCCAGATCAGCGACGACAAAGCCCTCCCCCTGCTCCAGGCAACTCAAGATCTTGCCCCAAGGATCAATCAACATACTATGCCCCCAAGTCTTGCGACCACTGTCATGAGTACCACCTTGCGCTGAAGCCAGCACATAACATTGGTTTTCAATTGCTCGGGCACGCAGCAGAATTTCCCAATGCGCCTGTCCTGTCGTATAGGTGAAGGCAGCGGGCAAAACTAACAAACTACATGTGCCCATATTTCGGAATAACTCTGGAAAACGCAGGTCGTAACAAATACCCAATCCAATTTTGCCTATCGCACTATCAAAACTAACTATGTCATTGCCTGCTTGTATCGTGTTTGATTCTTGGTAGCTTTCTTCGCCATTCGTAAAACCAAACAAGTGAATTTTATCGTAGCGCGCAATTTGCGTTCCGCTGGAATCAAACGCCAGACAGGCATTATAAATTTTATGGCTATCACCTGACTGCAAAGGAATAGTGCCGCCGATAATAGTCATCTGCAACTCTTGCGCCATCTGCTTTAAAAAATTCTGTAATGTGCCATTCCCAGGTGTTTCTGCATACGCCACCTTATCGGTATCGCGCAAGCCCATGATCGACCAGTATTCGGGTAAGACTGCCAGCTCGGCACCAGCTAGCTTGGCTTGCTGCAACAATCGTTTTGCTGTTTGCATATTGGTGTCTGGATGAGATACCGACACCATTTGTATCGCCGCGATTTTCATCATAGTCCTTATTTCACTTCTGCCTTATTTTTCTCTTGTTCAGCTTTTAATTGCTCTGCTTTTTGCTTATCTAAAATTTGTTGGCGCTCTTTATTTTCTATCTTAGTCACGACAGGGTTTTTCCAAGGACCCGTGATTTGGTACTCATAGGTAAATGCGCGCTTTAATGGATCCCTAAAAAACAATTGGGCTAAGAAAGTACCTAAACCTATCACTGGATTAACCGCCAGACCATACACCACCGAAGCTGCCCCTGCGTTCAAATCAGGAATCACAGCGACATGCAAATCTTGGGATTCTTTCGCGACGTCGGCATTACCTTCCATTAAAACGGTTGCATTCACGCTATTCATTTTTAGATTATCAGTCTTAGCGATTCCATGCTGTATCTGCGCTGTTCCCGTGATCGTATCGAAAGCAAATCCATCTGAAAAAACATCACGAAAATCTAAAGTAAATCGGCGTGGCAAAGACTGCATGCTCAACACACCAAGTAATTTAGCAGCACCTGGATCTACTTTGAGGAACTGCCCAGCCGCCAACTTTAATTGCAATTGCCCGCTTAAACTAGGAATATCAATATCGAATGGCAATCCTGTCCATTGTGCATCTCCTTCCAAACGCCCTTTACCACCCCGCATCACTCCCGGAAAATCTAACCTGTCCAACAGTTTCCCGGAGTTTGCGATATCTAAAACATAGCGCAAATTGGTCTGACTGTCATTGGCTCTCGCCACCCATTTGCCACTGGCGCTGAGCTCCGCATCTTCATTTTTTAGATTTAATTTATCGATGTGCCATTCGCGACCTTGTGCCGCCAGAGTATTGCTGGCATTCAAGTCCAAACGCCCTAACTTCTTATCAAACAATTCGAAATTTTCAACTTGAATATCGAGATTAGGGATTTGTTTGGTTGTATTTTTCGCTTCCAACAAATCACCTACATCCGATGCCGCTGATTTAGGGATCATTAAGCGACTCAAACGTGCAGATATCTGCCCGTTCGGCTGCTGATTGCCTAAGCCATTCCAGGTCAGATAGCCCGATGCCTGCTTAGAATCTAAATTTGCCTGCCACAAGCCAAATTGATGGGAAGCACCGAGCACAATATGATCTAATTTTTTTCCAAACAAAAATATTTCGTCCGTTGTTACGGAAAAAGTATTCGGCTCCAAATACTGTGCGATATCAGGATTCTTTTTCCGCTCTAGCAACGGTGCTTGTAAATTCTGCGCAATCCCTGTAGCCCCCTCAATATTTCCTTCAGCGGGTTTGCTTCCTTTTTCCAATACACGACGCCATTCGTCAACATTCAAAGATTTAGTATCGATATGTACACTGAGACCACTATCCGGCAATATCGCTGGTCCATTTACCGCAACGCTGCCACGTGCCACTTGCCACTTTGCATTTTTTTCATTTGATTTTTTACGTTGATAATGAGCATTAAGTCGACTACCAACGCTGAGTTTTATCTGTTCACGTGATTCGCCATTTATACCGGCGATATCAGGCAGGAGCTCAAATTTCAAGGCTAAGCTTTCATTGGCCGCTTTGTTTAATGGTGCAGGCAGATTCCATCCTAAACCTTGCAAAGCAGAATCCACAATCACTTCGGTCTGATGCTGCTTGACATTAATCTGCGTCGCATAACGACTTTCGCCGCTCAATCCAGTTAAAAGTCCGCCCAAATCCACATCCGCAAAATGTTTTCGTATCCCATCTGCACTAGCGATACCTTCCAGTTTAATGCGAATAGCGCCATCTTTCTGAGTACCGCCGCTCGCCTGCACAACACCACCTAGCATCGATGCTTTCAAATTACTCAAATTTAAACCACGTTCATTAAACTCGATACGACCATTTAATCCTGTGATCAATGGCAAATCAGCTTGCAGTGTCGTATCGTTTGCCCCAAATTGCAGAATACCCTGCACTTTAGAATCCATAATCGTATGCAAAGGTAACTGCAACTTTAAGCCCAACTGAGCATTGCCCGTCGCGAGCGTATCGTGCAAGAAATTGCCCAACCAATCATCCACAGGACTGGCCTTGACGTAACTGAGCATAGTTTGCAATCCACCGCTGGCGATGCCATCAATCTGCAATACAGAATTGTGTTCCATCAAATCTGGAATGATTGCTTTTACTTTCGAAACAGTAACACCATTAGTCATTCCGCTGTCCGCACGAATTTCCATACGGGCGCGATCAAAAATAAAGTTTCCCTTGATATTTTCTATCATCGGCCAAAAAGGCGCAGCCCCGTCTTTTGCAAAAACACCAGGCAAGAAATTCAATTTACCTGCTTGAAGATTGCCCTTCACAAAGAACTCGCTTTGTTCCAAGCTACGCCCTTCTTTTTTATGAAATGGGAATTGTGCTAAAGGACCTTTAAGGCGAAAAACCACGTCATTCGCCGTGCCATCGAGTAAAGCATTGCTCAACCAGTAACGCAGATCCTCAGGCGTGTGTGCAGGAATGTAACGATTAATCGTTTTTAGATCAAAACCATTCAAACGTCCGCTAATATCGACTTCACCCAAATCTTGTTGGCTCATGGATAAAATATGTTTGCCGCTCAAAGAAGCAATAGCACCGTCTTGCTCAAAATCCATATCATGAACTTGAAATAACAATTTGTCGCCGCCAACAAATTGCCACTGCGCGTGCATTTGCAAGCTTTTAAAAGGCATCAAAGGATCAACAAAATAGCTGGGCAATTGCAACACCAGATCATGCGAATCCAAAGTGAAACTGCCGCCTTTGTCGGTCGCATCGATAGCACCAGACAAGTTATCAAATCCGGGAATCGCGGGTACCGCAGCTCTCGCTGGGATCTTTCCTACTCTAGGGCGTGCAAGTTGCGCCTTCAACGGTTGCATTTCGAGATTACTGAAATGGCCTTTAATACTATAGCTAGAAATTTCGGGGAAACTACCTTGCCACCGTGCGGTAAATTCTTTCAATACGCCTTTCGGTGCGACATCAATTAGCAAACGGCGTTGATCCAAAGGAATAGGTAGATGTTCAGCAAAATTGGCTAAAGAATGCAGATCAAGTGACTGAGCGTAAAGTTCCACTTTTTCGCCCTGACCGTTTTCCCCTGGCGTAAAAGTCTCTTTTAGCGTGGTTGCAGGCAATAATAAGCCATCCCGGGTTTGCATAGAAAAGTCAACCAAAGCAAGGCTATGTCCTGCCTGACCCGGCACCCACGATAAATAACGGTGATTGTCTGCAACCCGCTCGGCGGCGATGATACGACCGCTCACTCGTGCCATATCCAAGACCGGCAAATCACGTCGAAATTTCCCTAGCACGTCTTGCAAACGTACATCTGCGGTGAAGTCGACAATTCGCCCCCGATCCAATTTCACCCAAGATCGTAATGTACCCACGCCCTTATCGAGCTTCACTGGCAAAGGGAAATATCGATGAATGACAGGCAAGTCAGCCTGTTTGAGATCCGAGTAAAGCTCACCCGACCAAGACGCCACATCGGTTTTTTTATGAGCAAAAACCGATTGACTAAAATTACCGCGAATATCGACCGGTGCCGCTAACCACGCCGGTGGCTTTGCATGCAGCGCAAAACGATGTTTATGCCACTGATTTTCCAACACGAAATTAACTTCATTTAACTCTAAAACAGGATTTCCCTGCAATTGATCGTCCCAGCTCATTTGCCCGTCTTGGATACTAATTTCATGCTGAGCCAAGATCCAGTCTATGCCAGCATCATCCTGATTCGCCTGTTGTTTCAATTTAATAGGAAAGCCAGCGACTTGTATGCTGCCTTCACGATCTCTTAGTATTTTTAAGCTGGGCTTCAACACAGAAATCTTGTCGAACCTGATATCCAACACGAACAAGGACCACCAGGAAATGCTGGTGCGAACTTCAGGCAAGCTCAATGCTGGCTTGGATGACTGGTCATGAATAACGACGTTGTTGAGCGTCAATTGCGGATTGAAATTTTGCCACCCAGCTTGAATCTTTTCGATACGAACTTGTCGCCCCATTTTGAGGCTGGCAAACTGCTCTATGTCGGTTTTGTAATTTTCAAGGCCTGGCAGCACCACGTAACGCAGTAGTAGAAATAAGAAGGCGAACAAAAAATACAGCACTAACAAGCACTTCATCGCTATGGCAAAAGTTCTTTTCAAACCTCGACCACTGTGGCACGCGATAAGGAAGCAGGCCCCGCGCGCATTTCGGACGACCTTACGCCAGCCACGCACAGGATCTTGCGGCTGCATCTCTGTTAGTAAGGATGATTGTGACGATTCCAATTTCACGTTGGAGCCGAACAAAAAAACTCAGAAAAAATAGGGGCGTCCTGTAGCACAAGTAAGCGCGACATCAGTAAAGCTATAAACAACCGCATACTCCCCCGTTTACTTCATAGTGAACTCGATACAAATGTCGCGAGCGGTCGAAGTTTGAATCGATAAGCGCAACTATGTTAAAACACAGTGAGCATCGCAGATTCAAAATTCGGTCACGCCAAAGTTTGTGCGGAGTTCTCTCAGAAAGAATTCAAAAATTGCCATTAAAGGCATCTATATAAATTAATGACATAGAGTATCAATTCACAGCACAATTGACCACTACTTTGCCAGCTCACACCCGTTTCAATTTAAATCAACGCATGTGTTTGTGATTCTATACTCTGGCTTTACAATGCATTTAGGCATCGTTGTCCTTCTGCACAACAGTGCGCCTGCTTTTGCAATTTGCCACCATTTGACCGCAATACTATGACTCCTACTTTCGTACTATCTGACCCACTACATCCTGCTTTACGCTCGCGTTTTCTGAGTCGCTGGTTAAATGCCAAAAGCACAAGAGCTCAAGAGCTTGAAAATATAGCGCAATTATCCCTGAGCACGGCCACTTTTGGCGAACTTTTACAAAATGAAATCGCGCAAGGCGTCAGTTTGGCTGCAGCAATGCGTCGCACCCGAAATCTTGTGCTCGCTAGCTTAATCTGGCGCGACTTGACTGGCGCGGCAAAGCTAAACGACGTTATCACTGCTATTAGTGAACTCGCCGATTTTGTAGTGCAAACACATTTACGCCATTTAATGGCAGAAATGGTGACGCTACACGGCGAACCGATAGGTGAAGAAAGTGGTGAGGAGCAGGAATTAATTGTTTTAGGCATGGGCAAGCTAGGCGGATATGAACTGAATGTCTCATCCGATATTGATCTCATTTTTTGTTATAGCGAAAATGGCGAAACCAAAGCGGGACCAGAACAACGAGAGCTTTCTAACCACGAGTTTTTTAGTCGACTCGGCAAAAAATTAATCGCGGCGATCTCAGAAATTACCGAAGATGGTTTCTCATTTCGGGTTGACATGGCCTTGCGCCCCAATGGTAATTCTGGCCCCTTAGTCGCCAGTTTTAGTATGGTCGAAGACTATTTTTTGGTGCAAGGACGTGAATGGGAACGTTATGCTTGGGTCAAAGCGCGTGCCATTACTGGCAAACCAGAACACATCGCGGCATTGAACCAAATTATTTTTCCATTTGTGTATAGACGTTATCTCGACTACGGCGTGATCGACTCACTACGCAATATGCACCATCAGATACGCGCGGAAGTCGTGCGTCAGGAAACCCGGCACCCAGATCGTGGTATCAATGTGAAATTGGGACGCGGTGGTATACGTGAAGTAGAATTTTTGGCGCAAGTATTTCAATTGATACGTGGCGGGCGCGAAGCAGTGTTGCGTGACCGCTCTACTCGCCAGACTTTGATAACACTTGCTGAAAAAGGCATACTCGATCAACAAGTCGTGAGTCAACTGATGCTTGCTTATACCTTCCTGCGTGACGTTGAACATCGCTTGCAGTATCTCGACGATGCCCAAACCCACATTTTCCCCGCTAAGCTGGAGGATCAGCATATCGTGGCGCAAATGATGGGTTACCCAAATGTCAACGCCTTAAATGCCGTACTGATTCCTCACATGCAATTTGTGGCCGAACAGTTTGACGCTATTTTCAAAGACAAGTCAGATAAAAAGACAGAACAATTATATGCGCCTAATCTGTCTGATCCAGAGGCCGTCGAAACGATAGAGTTGCATCTGCAAAGCCTAGGATTTCAAGAGGCCAAAGCGGTGGCACAGCGACTTGCAAGCACGTGGCAATCAACAAAAATGCAGTCTTTGTCGGATGCGAGCCAGCAAAAAATGACCGGCTTGATCAACCATGCGCTGACCATTCTGTCCAAACAAACTGAAGGGCAAACAGACACCGTGCCACGCTTGCTCGATTTCTTAGAGCAGATCGCACGACGCAGTGCCTACCTTTCGCTACTGAGTGAATTTCCTCATGCATTAGAGCGCTTGATTCGCATGATGAATGCGAGCGATTGGGCGGCCAAGTTTCTGAGTCGCCATCCTATCTTACTTGATGAATTATTAGATGAATCGGTATTGCATCAAGTCCCTGATTGGAATGCATTCAGTCAGGAACTTAGACTTAATCTGCAGCAGCAAGACGGCGACATTGAAACGCAGTTAGATACGCTAAGAGAAATGCATCACGCCTTATTGTTCCGTTTATTGGCGCAAGATCTGGAAGGTCGATTGAGCGTAGAACATTTGGCTGATGCCTTATCAAAATTAGCTGACATTATGGTGGAAGCAGTCATTCAGGCGGTCTGGCAAAGTATCCCGAATCGACATCGCCCAGTACCACGTTTTGCGGTCATCGCTTACGGCAAATTAGGTGGTAAAGAATTGAGTTATGCCTCAGATCTCGATGTCATTTTTTTATACGATGATGAAGACCAAGATGCGCCTGCGCTATATGCAAAACTCGCGCAGCGCTTCATCACATGGATGACTTCGCATACCTCTTCCGGGGTGTTATTTGACATTGATATCGCTTTACGTCCTGACGGCGCGAGTGGGCTGATGGTATCTTCAGTTAATTCATTCGAACGTTATCAAGAAAAATCAGCTTGGCTGTGGGAGCATCAAGCATTGACACGTGCTCGCTTTTGCGCTGGAGATGTAGCAATTGGTGCTAAATTTGAGCAAATAAGAGAAACGGTTTTGCGCTTGCGACGTGAACCAGAAATTCTGAAATCCGAAGTAATTAGCATGCGTAAAAAAATGCGGGAAGCGAATGTAAATCGCACTGATTTATTCGACTTGAAACATGACCACGGCGGCATGATAGATATAGAGTTCATGGTGCAATATTTAGTGCTGCTGCATGCACATGAATATCCTGAATTGACCGGCAACATCGGCAATATCGCGCTATTAAAACGTTGTGGAGAACTCGGTTTAATCGATTTGAAGCTCGCTTTAGAAACCGCAAATACTTATAGAGTTTTACGCAAATATCAGCACAATATGCGCTTACAAGGCGAAGAAAAAGCACGAGTCCAAACTGAAA
The DNA here is from genome assembly GCF_058808015.1 of Undibacterium sp. GW821-FHT11H02. NCBI lineage: Bacteria > Pseudomonadati > Pseudomonadota > Betaproteobacteria > Burkholderiales > Oxalobacteraceae > Undibacterium > Undibacterium sp. GW821-FHT11H02. The sequence continues at coordinate 449,307 of NZ_JBXARG010000001.1, forward strand.
AAGTGGCCCACGTCATTCTCGCTAGTGAAGCATTATGGGGTGTTTTATTTACGTAGCGATTTGCGTGAGGGCATAAAAAAGGCTTTGCGATGCAAAGCCTTTGGCGTATTTCGAGCGACAGCCTTTTATCCTTGCGGATGCATCGCCGTTATCCATTTTTTTATACGACCAGCATCCGCCAATCGAGAGTACTTACCCTTGGAATCAAGAAATACCATTACCACAGCACGGCCCTCGATGATGGCCTGCATCACCAAACAACGTCCTGCTTCTGCGATATAACCTGTTTTTTGCAGGCCTATATTCCAATCTGAACTCGCCACTAATTTATTGGTTGTACCATATTCGAGCAATTGCTTACCTTTGGGATTTACCGCATATTTAGAATCGGTTGAATATTCACGAATTAAAGGATACTGGTAAGCTGCATTGATCAATTTGACTAAGTCACGTGCACTTGCCACGTTCTTACTCGACAAGCCGCTGGAATCCACATACAAAGTATCATTCATACCCAATTGTTTGGCCTTGGCGTTCATGGCCGCAACAAACGCTGGCAAGCCACCTGGGTAATTGCGCCCCAACGCAGAGGCAGCGCGATTTTCAGAGCTCATCAAAGCAATATGCAACAAATCAGCACGCGATAACTTAGCACCTATCGCCAAACGAGATCCTGTACCTTTTTCTTTGTCCAAGTCTTCCGCAGTGATATCAATCATTTCATTCAAATCTTGCTTTGCTTCGACTACAACCAAACTCGTCATCAACTTTGTAATTGAAGCGATTGGCAAGGAAACTTCCGCATTTTTTTCAAATAAAACAGTTGAGCTATCCTGATCAACCACGAAGGCAACATTCGAAGCGAGCGCCAATGCATCTGCCTGTTTCAAACCAGCCACATCGCCCGCACTAGGACGCGAGTCTTTAACCAAGCGAAGCGCATGGCGTTGTTTGGAGGCTTTTGCTGCCAAAGTTTTTTGTTTGGATTTTTTAGATACTTTGCTATAAGCCACTTTAGACTTATGCGAAGTGCTTTTGATCACTTGTGCTTTTTTCGCGCGATGATGACTGGAGTTCGTAGCTGCCTGGGCTTGAGAGAGAACGAGAACTGAGGCTATGGCAAGCACTGATAGTGCGGATTTATTAATTGATACTTTAGAAAAACCTAACATAGATGTCACCATAGACTTCAGACTTAGTGCAACCATGTAATACTCCTTGAGACGAAAAATTTCCTAGTGGAACGAAGTGTAGCAAATTCTTGATAATTCGCAAGAGAATTAAAGACTTAGCGCCACTTCTTCACTACAAATCTACAAGTTGCAAGCAAATGAGATAAATAAAATATATCTTTCGGCATATTTCAGTATAAAAACAGTATGCCGACCTTGATTAGAAAATACGATCAATCCAAAAAACTGACGTACTCAGTCAACACTGCTCGCTCGGTTATCAAGCTATTTTCTATTTTCGACATATCTGCAAAGCCCAATGACATGCCACAAACCACCATTTGCTCTTCAGGCAATTGCAAGTGTTCTTCAATAATTTTGTGATATTGCGTAAACGCCGCCTGCGGGCAAGTATCCAAACCACGAGCACGCGCCGCGAGCATGATGTTCTGTAAAAACATGCCGTAGTCCAACCAAGATCCCTGCTCCATAATGCGGTCTATCGTAAAAATCAAACCCACTGGCGCGTCAAAAAATTGATAATTGCGTCCATGCTGTACATGCATGCCGACTTTATTTTCACGCGTTAAATTGAGTAAGGCGTACAAATCCCACCCAACTTTACGCCGTCTATCGATATACGGGCTGCGCCATTCAACAGGATAGTATTTGTATTCCTCGGTATGTGTTTTTGCTAGCTCAGGATTGTTATGTGCGGCTAAAATTGCGCCAGAAAGACGCTGCAAGCTTGCGCCGCGCAAAACCGTAACCTTCCAAGGTTGAGTATTGGTACCCGAGGGTGCGCGAGCTGCAATCTCGAGTATGGCCTGAATATCTTCCGTGGATACGGGCGTAGGTAAGAATGCGCGTAAAGAACGTCGAGAACGAATCACCTGATCCACGACTTCTTGCACGGTGTTTGAAATCATTTCTATGTCCTTTTAATGAATTGATCAGCAATTAGTGCTGACTTTAATCCAAACTATTTACTTTACAACTGCGTTAATTTCGTGACACGTGCCTTATCCAATTCAGCAAAAAAATCCAAGATCACACTTAACTCACGGCTACGCGTAAATGGTGGCAGGCTTTGCCAGATGCGTTTGCCATAAGGCTTAGAAATAAGTCGTGGATCGCAAATCATCAACACACCACGGTCAGTCTCATCACGAATTAAACGCCCGGCGCCCTGCTTCAAATTGATAATTGCTTCTGGCAGTTGATGATGGACGAAACCATTCAAACCTTTTTTTTCCATCGCTTCTATGCGAGCCGCTAATACCGGATCATCAGGCGGCGCGAACGGTAGCTTATCAATGACAACCAATGATAAGGCTTCGCCACGAACGTCAACCCCTTCCCAGAAGCTCTGACTACCGATCAGTACTCCATTTCCTGATGCCCGAAATCGATCCAACAATTCGGTACGTCCCGCATCGCCTTGAACAAACAAGGGGAAATTCAATGCACGTTTAGTGAATTCATCTCTCAACCTTTCCGCGCAATGCTTGACCGCCTTATTCGTCGTACACAATACAAAGCTGCGCCCACCAGCAGCCTCAATCACTGGCAAAGCAGCGTCCACTACCGCGTCGGTATACTCTCTGGAGTTGGGCTGCGGCATGCCATCTGGCACATAGAGGATACCTTGTTCCTGATAATTAAAAGGGCTAGGCCAGGTGCGGGCTGGCTCATCCCACAAACCCATCTGCGACACATAATGGCTGAAATCATTTTTCACCGCCATGGTCGCTGATGCGAATATCCAGGTACGCGGCACGCCTTCTCGTTGCTTGTTAAAAATGGGGGCAATCGATAGCGGAGTTCTATGCAATTGTAAGGAAGTTGAATATGCCTCTACCCACAACACGCATTCAGGTTTACCCTTACTTTCTTTTGCATTAGGGTCGAGTTCGCGCCAGTCATCTAGCTTCGTTTGCAGATCAAGTGCGCGCACCCGGCATTGCTCTATGGTTTCCGCACGTTCCGCTTGTTTTTCCAAAACACCAATCAAATCGCCAAGACTGTCTTTCAAGGTTTCCAACGCTGGAAAGAATGGGCTCGACGGTGCAATTTGTTGCAGGGACATCCGCATCGAATCCTGCGCGAAACAGAGACGTAAATCGCGTGCTGCACGTTCTACTGGTGAGACAACTTTTGCCCATTCCGCACCATCGCGCGCATGCGATAAACCTTCTGCCAAACTATCGCGACAGAGCTCTAAAATTTGCGATGTTGAGATCGATTCGCCGAAAAATAATGTCGCTGTTTCGGGCAATTGATGTGCTTCATCAAAAATAACGGTATTCGCCGACGGCAGCAATTCCGCAATACCGGTATCTTTTAATGCCAGGTCGGCAAAAAATAAGTGATGATTGACCACTACAACATCAGCCTGCTGCGCTTCCTTGCGCGCTTTCATTACAAAGCAATCCTGATAATACTGACATTCGGACCCCATGCAAGTATCTTTAGTTGATGTCACCAGATTCCATACCGCGGCAGTCTCTGGAACTCTCGCCAGCTCGGCCTTATCGCCACTACTCGTGGTTTTAATAAAGCGAGAAATATCACGTAGATAACCAACGTCTTCGCGTGAAGTCAGGCGACCATTTTGCAGGGTACGCTCTAAATGAAAATGACAAAGATAGTTCGCACGTCCCTTTAACAAGGCAACCGACACTGGCGCCTTTAAGACTTTTTTGATGGTGGGGATATCGCGTAAATACAATTGGTCTTGTAGGTTTTTGGTGCCGGTGGAAACAATGACTTTGCCACCCCACAATAATGCGGGGATAAGATAAGCAAAAGTTTTACCCGTGCCAGTGCCCGCTTCGGCCAATAAAGTTTTTTGATTTTCAATCGCATAAGCAATTGCTTTCGCCATTTCAATCTGCGCCTGGCGCGAACGATAGCCTTGAACCGATGAGCTTAGAACACCTGATTCACCGAAAATCTGTTCGACTTCACGATCATGAATACTACTGCCATCCGAATTTAAATTATGTTCAATCAAAATATTGCACAATCAAATACAACAAAAAAACATACTCCTGACAGCCTACAGGAAAGGAGCGAAGAAAATTAGAAATCTACATCATCACGCTGGAATATCTGGCGAGAGTTGCATTTTCAATAGTGATATGTAATCCTTGAGTTGCAGCTTACGTTTTTTCAAGCGACGCAATTGCAATTCATCGTGATTGGGATCCTTAATAATGGTCTCTATCACGGAATCAAGATCACGATGTTCGACTTCTAATTCACAAATACGCATTCGAATTTGATTTGTATGGTCCATAAGCTATAAGAGCGAGTAAAATGCAACGAGTTAATTTAAAAAAATCGGAATTTCCGACTAGTGTAATCTACCAAGACGTATGAGCCAATATAAGATCGAAGCTGGCACCGCTCAACATATCGGTGATCGTAAAGAACAACAAGACCGCGTGGCACTTTTTGCCGCGCCTAACGCGCCCGGCCATATGATGGCGGTCGTCGCTGACGGGATGGGTGGTAAAAGTGGTGGCGCTATTGCGGCGGAACAAGTGGTACGCTCAGCTAAGATGTTGTTCGACGAATTTTTTCCTGGCAACGACATCAAAGCAATGCTAGAAGCCATAGTACATGAAGCCCATACTGTCATTAAATTATCAGCAGTTTCCTCCGAAAAAGAACCTCACAGCACATTCGTAGCACTCGTCGTCTCTCCCGAAAAAGCAGTCTGGGCTCATGTTGGCGATTCGCGCCTTTATCGTTTCTCAGGGCCTAACTTTGCAGAACGAACGAAGGATCACTCTTATGTTGAACGTTTAGTAGACGAAGGAACTATCACAGCAGAAGAGGCAAAAAATCATAAAATGTCTAACGTGCTGGTGAATGTCTTAGGTTCAAAAAATGCCATTCCCTATGTGTCATTTGGCGAGAAAGACAACTTAGCAGCTGGAGACTCATTCCTATTGTGCTCCGATGGCTTATGGCATTACTTTGCGGATATCGAATTATCGGTAGCAGTGGGTGCTAGTAGCCCCCGCCAAGCATCAGAATTGATGATACGCAAAGCCAGAGAACGTGCCAACTCGCACGGAGATAATGTTTCTTTTGCGATTGTCAAACTGGTGCAACCTCCAGTCGAACAAAAAAACTATATTGCCAAGAAAATGACCCGCGCCAATTAGCTCAATTTTAAATAAAAAAAGCCTCACTAAAAAAAATTAGTGGGGCTTTTTTATTTAACCGAGATTTTCCGTTAGGATTTGAGATGACGAGGGATGCACTTTTCGAGGCAGTTTTGGTGCGAATGAGGCGCCAGTAGCGAGCTATTGGCAACGAAGAGCAACAAAAATGACCGAAAATGCGCCTTCGGCGCGCCTGATGGAAAATCTCGGTTTAAGTCAATTTAGTTAATGTAACTAAACAAGGAAAGTGAAGCAGTCTTTACAAAAGATTGTTGAGCAGCCTGTAAAACGATCTGACTCTGATTTAGTTCGGTGATTGCTTTGGCATAATCGAGATCTTGCAAGGCAGACAATTCTTGCTTGTAGATAACGCCCATGCTCTCTCCTGCGCTGTTCAAGTTCTCTAATTCTTTTAAAGAGACTCCAAGGCCTGTGCGCGCCAGCAACACATTCGACAAAGACTTATCAATATTAAAATTCGCCTGACTCAAATCTGCCGTCAATTCTAATCGCCGCTGCACATTGCCTGTTGGCGTTTTCAAGGTGTTAATGAGATCTGTAAGCGTCTCAAAAATATTTTGATTGCCAGGTTGAATCAAGAATTTATCACCAGGCCCTGGAGCGCCGGGCGTGTTAGTCAAAGTGATATCCATACCATCAACTGTGACTGTTTGTGGGCTGACATAAGCAGTACTAGGTACAACAACAACACCCGTAGTCTTATTAGTAACAGTGAAATTTGCGCCCATGTTATCAAAAGCGACTTCGTAATTATTGCCAGTCAAATTAGCCGTGGTTGGCACATTAATCGCTGCCGTTGCCACTGTTTGTCCAACATTTGAAGGATTTGGACGAATATTAAACTGGCCATTGGAAGTACGGATATTCCCAAAAATCGCTGAGCCAATTTCACTGATAGGTATTTGTCTTGAAGTATCAACTTGTAAAGAGCGCCCACCTTGATCACCGTTATATTGTGCACCGCCCTGTGTCTTTGTATAAGGCGCTGTGGTCGATGAAAAGCCTGAAAAAAGATAGGCATCAGTACCATCGGTAGCATTCGCAAAACCAAATAATTGTTCAAGATTACCTTGCAATTCATTTGCAATAAAACCTCGCTCTTGGTCTGTCAATGTGCCATTTCCAGCACTGACCACCAGAGTTTTTACGTTATGTAGGACATTCGTAACATTACTCAGGGTGTCTTCGGCAATACTTAAGGTATTAATTGCGTTTTTTCTATTCACCGCCATCTGATCATTGACTGCATCGGTCTGTGTTATCACTAAAGAACGAGCGGCACCAATTGGATCATCGGAAGGATTTAATATCCTACGACCCGAGGCAATTTGTTGCTGCGTGCGATTCAGTCCAACTTGCAGATCACTAATGCGCGCCCCACCGGATTCATAAATGGTATTGGTACTGATACGCATGGTTATTCCTCTTATCTTCCTAAGGCGAGTAAAGCATCAAATAACTGGCTAGCAATCTGCATTAATTTACCAGCTGCTTGATAAGCTTGCTGATAACGCAACAAATCTGCTGCTTCCTCGTCCAGATTTACCCCTGACTCAGATTGTTGCGCTTGCAAAGCTTGCGACAACAACTTGGATTCTGACTTATTCACTACTTCCATCTCATGGGCCTTATTGCCAACATTACTTACGAATTGGCCGTACGCACCTTGAAAACTTGTAGTACCAGATGCCATCGTATTTTTTGTTTGCAATCCTGCCAATAGACCTGCATTGCGATTATCACCCGAGCCTGAAGGATTGGTTGTGATTTTAACCACGTCACCGTTTGTATAGGAACCCGAAACATTAAAGCTCAAACCATTAAAACTAATGGTAGAACCTTCAATATAAGGTATCGCTGATCCGGCATTGTAGGATGTAGTGGTGCTGCCATTCTTCACGGTCACGTTCGCATTTGCGGGGAATCCAGTGAAATTATTACCAGCAGAGTTATATGTCAGTGTTGTAGGCGTAATTGGTAGAGAACTACCCAAAGTAAAGGTGTCGCCCGCCGCAGGCGTCGCTGGATTGTCCTTAATGATGAAACTTACTCCACCGTAGGTCACTGTAGCGCCACTGGTGTACGGTACGTTAACCACTTGCGGTGGTGTGGCAGCAGGCGCCGCAGCTGCAGCCACTTCGTAGTTGGAAGTAACTCCGCCGCTGGTAACTGATACTAGAGCACCTAAAGGAAACCCCGCTAAACTGTTTGGACCGGTTGCGAAAGTTAAATTAAGTGCGGGTGTCACCGTAGCGCTCTTAAACGAATCACCAACCGTGACCGAACCGATCACACCATTGAGTGAATTACTGGTAGCTGATACCAAGGAATTCACAACACCTGAGCTAATTTTTCCAGTCCCCAAATTAGTGCTGGGGACGCTTGTCGCCACTGGTGTCGCCGCGGCAATTTTTGTAATATCCGCAATTGCCAGGCTGATGGATGAGGCCGCCAACGCGGTTGGACGAACCATGAATTCGTCGTTCACATTTGGTGTAACAACTGCTGCGGGTGAACCGACAGCCGCCAAATTAAAACTAAGGCCATCTATAACTGCCGGCAAGGTCGCTGAAGTATTTACACTTCCGTCAGACACTCGGGTAATTTTGAAATAATTAGGCGCCGGCCCGACTCCCGCAAGATATTGAACACGATAATCACTCGTAGTCAAAGCACCTGCGTCTGAAAAAGTGACGGCCATATTTGCCGTACTCGTATTCAGGCCACTAGGGGTGGAAACCGGACCTGAAAATGAGAAAAAATCAGCTCCAGCCTGTCCATTTAAGTCTTGTCCCAGTTTATGCTGATCATTAAATTCGGTAGCAATAGAAACCGCAATTCGTCCTAGCGAGTTGCGCGCGACATCTAATGAATTACTTCTAAAGGCAAACAAGCCTCCCAGTTCACCACCGTTCAAACTTTGTTCATTTAGCTGAATTAAGGTGCCGTTGCTTTCATAGGAAACCTGGATGCGACTAGGGTCAGTAAGTGAACTGGTCGGTTGCAATACGCTGACTTTCGCGCCCAATACTAATGGCTGCCCAGTCCCCATAAAAATATTAAATTTTCCACCTTGATTGACGACTGAAACGTTGACCAATTTACTAAGTTCAGTCACCGCATAGTCACGCTGATCTAATAAATCATTTGGTGCGGCACCACCTGATGTTGACTGTGCAGCCTCAATAAAATCATTAAGATCAGCGATTTGTTTAGAAAAAGCATTAATACTCGTGACGGTTTGACCGATACGATTACTCACGTCCTCTGAAATCTGATCGAGACGCCCACCCAAACTTTGGATACGGGAAGCCAATGCCGAGCCTGTAGACAGTGCAGCCTGGCGTGCTGCCGCGCCTGCCGTACCATTTGGACTCGCTGCCAAATTTTGTATAGAACTGAAAAATTCTTGCAATGCAGGCGATACCCCGGCCGATTGGTCTGCAACCAAATTACTGATCTGTTGTATTTGATTTAAATAAGCGGCTGAAAAATTTTGTGAAGATTGAGTGGAATTGACTTGTTGACCAATAAATTCATTGTAGACGCGGCGAACTTCACCGACAACCGTTCCTTGTCCGATAAAGCTACCACCTACATTTTGCGCAGCTGCGGCACTTTGAAGCAAGAGTTGGCGGTTGTAACCTGGTGTATTGACGTTTGCAATATTGTGACCCGCGGTCGCAATACCCATTTGCGCTGCCGCTAGTGCACTTTGCCCAATCCCTAAGATATTGGTACCCATAATTCAACCTATTCACTCAAAATATCAATCTTCTTATTGCCTACGCTGAAATCCATTACAGACCTCCGTCTTCTAATTTAACGGGTTAATCTAGGAAAACTTTAATTTTTATGCCGCTTGGAATCAGCCTGAGAACGATTGCTGTATCACTTTCGTCAACTTTTGGGCATATTGAGGGTCCGTTGCATAGCCCGCTTTTTGCAAGGCATGCGCAAACTGTGAGGCATCACCGCCGTTTTGCAATACTGATTGATATCGAGGATTGTCGCGAATCAATTTTGCGTAATCTTTAAATGCATCGCTGTAGTTATCATAGGCGCGGAATTTTTCAATTTTTTGAAAAGCAACACCATTGGTGTATTCCGTAGTCATTGCATCCACAGTCCGCCCTGTCCAATTACCGGTCGCCTTAATGCCAAATACATTATGGCTGGATGAACCATCCATCGCGCGAATCTCGCGTTTTCCCCAGCCCGATTCTAATGCAGCCTGACCCAGCATGAACTTCGCCGGGATGCCGCTAGCAAGACTAGCCGATTCAGCATGAGGGCCTAACTTCCGGGTAAATTCTTGGACATGGCGAGCCGAGGAATTCGACTCAATAGGCCCGGTTGATTCAAGTAGTTGTGCTGCATTTGCCGCGTACTTCTGTTGTTGAAGATACTGACTAGCGCCACCCAATCCCCCCATTGGAACTGGTGGCGCATTTTCCGACTGCAAGGCTTGTGTCATTGCATTATTTGAAAGCTGCCGCACCATCGCATCAGCCAAACCTATGCCACGACTGGCCATTTTTTGTGATAGTTGCTGATCTAACATCGAGGTATACATCCGGCTTTGTTCATTATCAAACATACCATCCTGCCCGCCAGCTTGCCGCATTGATTTGAGCATCATACTCACAAATAGGGCTTCAAATTGACTTGCTGCAGCTTTCAGCGATTCGGGAGAATTATCCTTGGAAGACTGGCGTAATGCATCCAAACCCTTACTATCAAAAGCAAGTTTTTCAGACAAATCAGCACGACCAATCATTGAATTTCTCCCGCTAAAAGATCAAATAATTTCCAGATCAGCACGCAAAGCACCTGATGCCTTCATCGCTTGCAAAATAGCCAGCAAATCCTGTGGCGTAGCACCAATCGAATTAAGTGCTTTCACTACATCTGATAAGGACGCACCCGCCTTTAACATCAACAATTGACCGCCCTCTTTTGTAATCGAAATATTCGAATTCGGCGTCGCAACGGTTTGTCCATTACTTAAGGCATTGGGCTGACTGACGGCATTGTCTGTATTGATCACTACGCTCAAATTACCATGTGCGATGGCGCAAGTTTCCAAACTAACCGATTGATTCATGACAATTGAACCCGTACGCGCATTCAGAATTACTTTTGCTGCCATCTGAGCTGGCGTCACTTCTATACTTTCCAAGGCACCTAGAAAGGCGACGCGTTGATCATTTACCTGTGGTGCCTTCACTTGTATCACACGTCCATCGACCGCCGCAGCGGTTTCAGGCCCAAATTTTTGATTAATGGCATCGACCACACGGCTAGCAGTAGAAAAATCCGCTGTATTCAACTCCAACTGAATTGAATTACCGTGTCCCAATGGGGATGGAACTGCACGCTCGACCGTAGCACCAGCAGAAATTTTGCCGACACTGAGGTGATTAACCTGTGCTTTACTGCCGTTGGCTGATGCCCCCACACCACCAACCAAAACATTCCCCTGCGCCATCGCATAAATTTGATTATCAGCACCTTTTAATGGCGTCATCAATAGCGTGCCACCTTTCAAGCTCTTTGCATTTCCCATGGACGAGACTGTAATATCCAAAGTCTGTCCAGGTTGCGAAAACGGTGGCAAGGAAGTCGTCACCATAACTGCAGCCACATTTTTGAGCTGTAGACTAGTACCGACTGGAATTGAGACACCCATTTGTTGCATCATGCTGATAATGCTTTGCACCGTAAATGGAGTTTGCGTTGTTTGATCTCCGCTACCATCGAGGCCAACTACCAGACCATAACCCATCAGTTGATTTTGACGCACGCCTTGAATGCCAGCCAAATCCTTCAAGCGTTCGGCCTGACTCAGTTGCGGACTTGACAAGGCTCCTAGCAAACAGACAAATAGCGCTATACGCTTAAAAAGACCCTCACACTTAAAATGGATTTGATTGCGCGATTCCATATTGGACTCTCAAATTAAAAAGGCAAAAAGCTAAGGAAAAATCGGGTCAACAAAGAACTGACTTCCGCCATATCTACGCGTGAAGTAGAGCGATACTCGAATCGGGCGTCTGCAACTTGTGTGGACGAGACAGAATTTGCAGCGGTTATCGTTTGTGGATTAACGACACCGGAAAATCGGACGAATTCAGCTCCCTTATTAAACGCAATTTGTTTCTCTCCACTGACTAACAAATTCCCGTTGGGTAGCACATCAATCACTGTTGCCGCGATAGTTCCAGTAAAAGAATTGCTCGCAGTCTCTGCGCCTTTTTCATCAAACTTAGTTGAAGCTGTCGTAGAAATAGATGCTTTGGCTGTAGTACTTGCAGGGATGCCAAAAATAGTCGGCGCTGCGAATGCGGCACTACCTGACTTACTACCAGAAGCACCGGCCGCTTTGGTTGCCGAAGTATTTTCACTGATGGCAATCGTCAGCACATCACCAATCAAGCGTGCTTTAACATCTTCAAACAAAGGGCGATAACTGGCTGACTGAAAAATCGCCCCATTTGCTTCACGCTGATTCTTAGCGGTCTGCGCGTGCACGACACCGGACTGATGACTAATTGCTGGCGGCGTGGTCGCGCAACCATACAAAGAGAACAGCCCAAACAATATACAAGTAAATTTTACGATCTTCATCCTGAATCTCCCGCTTACATTCCTTGCCATAACCTAGCAAACAAAACAATAAGTATTACAACTGCGACAGGCGCTGCAACATTTGATCGGAAGTGGTAATCGCTTTACTATTGATTTCATAAGCCCGCTGGGTTTGTATCATGCTCACCAATTCCTCTGCCACATTGACATTCGAAGTCTCAACAAAAGATTGCACTAAGAGGCCGGCACCGTTTGTACCTGGTGTATTCGTACCTGGGTTACCAGATGAGGCGGTTTCCACATAGAGATTCTCGCCAAGTCCCATTAAGCCCGTTGGATTTATGAAGGTAGCAAGCTGAATCGAACCAACTTGAACTGGTGCCGTTGAGCCTGGCTGTGTGACCGAGACTGTACCGTCACGACCTACGGTGATTGACTGCGCATTTGCCGGGATTGTGATCGCAGGCTGAATGACAAAACCGCTGGAAGTCACCATTTGACCTTGTCCATCCACCTGAAACGATCCATCTCTGGTGTAACCAGTAGTTCCATCTGGCATCAGGACTTGAAAAAAACCTTGTCCATTAATCGCCAAATCTTTGGCGTTGCCGGTTTGTTGCAAATTACCTTGTGTAAAAATTCGCTCCGTTGCTACTGGACGCACACCCACACCAAGTTGCAAGCCTGATGGCAATTGCGTTTGTTGCGAGCTCTGAGCGCCTGGCTGACGTACTGTCTGATAAAGCAGATCCTCAAAAACCGCGCGCGAACGTTTAAAACCTGTCGTGCTGACATTGGCCAGATTATTCGTTATCACGTCCATCTGCGTCTGCTGCGCATCTAAGCCAGTCTTCGCAATCCATAATGAGCGTATCATTTCTTTCTCCTATTTATGCACAATGTGGCGACAGTCGTTCAGATACATAATCGAACACTCGACTAAAACGTAAGACCTACCAGCCAACTTAGTCAACTATAATTGTCGCAGTTACTTCATTGTGCATTGATTCGACTTAAGTCAATGCGAAGATCTGACTAGCTTTTGTGGCATTGCTCTCTGCATTGGTCAATAGTTTCATCTGCATTTCAAATTGGCGAGCGAGGTTAATCATCGTAACCATAGACTCGACCACATTTACATTACTACCTTCAAGCATGCCGCCGGCAACAGATACATTCGCATCTGGATCGGGCACAACGCCGTCTTTTGTTTTAAATAGACCATCGGCATCGCGCACCAAATTGGTTTCTGGTGGATTAACCAGTTTCAATCGTCCCAACACCTGAACCGCATTTGGCTTACTACCCATAGGTACACTAGAAACGGTGCCATCTTTGGCAATTGCAATTGTTACTTCTGGTGGAATAGTGATTGGCCCACCGTCGCCTAAAGCAGTCAAACCACTGTGTGTCTGCAAAATACCATTTTCGCTAATTTTTAAACTTCCATGGCGGGTCATCTTCTCACTGCCATCTTCTGCTTGTACCGCCAACCAACCTTTGCCTTGAATTGCGACATCGAGTTCGCGTCCGGTATTTTGCAGACTACCGCTGGAAAAATCTGTACCAACTGTCGCATCCACTACAAATGCGCGCGTTGGCATCCCTTCACTAACCACTGGCACGGCCCGAAATGAATCGAGCTGAGCACGAAATCCTGTCGTGGTGGCATTTGCCAGATTGTGCGAAGTCGTTGCTTGCTGCTCCAGGATATGTTTCGCCCCTGTCATCGCGGTATAAATTAAACGGTCCATCGCACACTCTCCGACTGAACAAAGAAAAGAAAAAATTAACGCAAATTAACCAAGGTCTGCAGAATCTGATCAACCGTTTTGATGGTCTGTGCGTTCGCTTGATATACGCGCTGTGCGGTAATCATGCTCACCAGCTCACCAGTCAAATCGGTATTTGAATCTTCAGTCGCATTCGACGTCAATAAGCCCACACTGCCTGAACCTGGAGGGCCCACTAAAGACGGTCCGGAAGTTGCGGTTTCTATCCATTGATTGTCACCCAAGGATTGCAAACCATTTGGATTTGTAAAGTTGGCCAAAACGACTTGACCTAGAACTGAGGTTTTACCATTCGTATAGCTACCGACAATAGTGCCATCTTTTGAGGTACTAAATTTCGATAACTTGCCTGAGGTATAGCCATCTTGCTTAATCGAATTTACGCTAAATGCAGATCCAAATTGTGTGGTGCCGGTCATATCATATTTGACGGTGAATGGCGTGGTAGCTCCAGTCAAAACGGGGATGGTAATCGAAAGTGCATTAGGATCGGTCGCTGCAAATGGCGGCGTTGCGCCCGTCAATTTGCCTAAACTATCGAACCCAACTATCCCAATAGTGACAGGTGGCGCAGGTAATACCGAGCCAATCGACAAACCATCAACCGCGGCATACACATCCCATTCTGAAGTGGCTGGCGCGGTCGGCGGCGTCGCGACAGGATCTCTACGAACGAAAAAAGTTTGTAATACGTGGGAGTTACCTAAGCTATCAAATACAGCAACTGAAGTCGCATTGTTATAAGACAGTGGATCAGACAAAGAGAACGCGATAGGCGTAATTACTGGCGGCGATGTCACAGGCAATTGGGTTCCAGGTACCAGCGCGCGTGAATCTAAATTAAATAATGCAGACACCGACTCAGAAACCTTTGGCGCGATATCACTAGTATTGATATTGATCGTGGTCGCAGCACCCGTCGACAAAACACCATTTGAATCTGCCGCATAACCAGTTAACTTAGCACCTTGTGCATTGACTATGTTACCTTCTTTGTCCATTGAAAACTGGCCATTGCGGCTATAGGTAATTGCACCGTTGGTTGACATCCTAAAAAAACCAGCGCCATTGATTGCGATATCAAGTGGGTTGTTGGTCGAAGTGATATTCCCCTGAGTAAACATTTGCGAGACGGTCTGCACCCTGGTACCAATCCCGGCACCACCACCACCCGCACCACTCAAGGAGTTTGCATAAACATCAGCGAACTGCGCCTGTGCCATTTTGAATCCAACTGTATTTGAATTGGAAATATTATTACCTATCACATCGAGTGATTTGGACGCAGCATTTAAGCCGCTTAAGCCTTGTTGAAAACCCATGACACTTCTCCTCTATTTGGGGTAAATAGCACTAACAAACAATCGACTATTAAGGACCATTGACTAATGGTCACTAAAAAAAATTAACTACCTTGTTCTAAATTTCACACATCAAAATACTTGCTTTACATCAGACATGGCTACTTCGCCTGCATTAGCGATACTCAACATGGTTCCTTGACTGCCAAATGACACGCTCGACACCAAACCAAAACTAAATGGCGTTACAGTCAGCTTCGTTTCGCCAGCGCTGGCTGTAACTTCAAATTTATAGTTACCGTTCGCAGCATCCTCACCCGCATCGGTTTTTCCATCCCAAGCCATAGAATTAAAACCGCTGGTCATACTATTGGAAGACATCGTTCTCACAACAGCACCGGATTGATCCTTAATCAAGACGCGAATCTTGTCGGCGTTTTGCGGCAAATCAAACCCCAAAACTGACTTACCATCTTTCAATTCAACATTCGAGCCAGGCACAACGACACCATGTCCTATCATTGAAGCAGCCTGTAGATTCTGGCTACTTTTAAAACTGCCGCTCATAGCAAGCATGGTTTCATTCAACTTATCAATTCCTGTCACAGTAGATAATTGTGCCAACTGACTAGTCACCTGGGCATTATCAAGTGGATTCAACGGATCTTGATTCTTCATCTGTGTGACTAACAAGGTCATAAAGCGATCCTGAGCATCCTGTGCGGTACTTTTGGTTCCGCGCGCCCCATTCATCGACGTCAACAAGCTAGGGTCGATGGTTTGTGTATTCACTGTACTCATAATGATTTCTCTCTAATCTAAGCGAGTTATTGACCAATACTCAGGGTCTTTAACAACATCGACTTTGCCGCATTCATGGTCTCGACATTGGTTTGATATGAACGTGAAGCGGAGATCATATTCACCATTTCCTCGACCACATTCACATTCGGCATTGCGACATAACCTTTTTCATCTGCCAATGGATGCTTAGGGTCATATTTCATCTGAGGAGGATTTGGATCCTCGACGACTTGCGTTACTTTGACTCCAGTGGACGCAGCATTGGATGTTGGCATTGCGGTAAACACGACCTGCTTGGCTTTATAAGCTTGTCCATTTGAACTGGTAACACTGTCTGCATTCGCCAAATTACTTGAGACCACATTCAAGCGTTGTGCTTGCGCACTCATCGCCGATCCTGAGACATCAAATATCTTAAATAAGGACATAATAATTACCCCTGAATCGCAGAAAGCAATCCTTTAATCTGCATATTAATAATGGTGAGACTTGCTTCGTAGCGCAAAGCGTTCTCGGTAAACTCATTGCGCTCAACATCCATGTCGACTGTATTTCCATCAACATTGCCTTGAACTTCCTTACGGTAGGCCGGTGGCAGCCCCGCAACCGTTCCAGCTTGACTCAGATGTGCCGCAGCGGTCTTAGTTAGATCGCGTGCGCCGTTGGTTTTATCGAGCGCCGCATGCATCGCCGCACCAAAGTCGATATCTCGCGCCTTATAATTTGGCGTGTCGGCATTTGCAATATTCGAAGCAAGTAATTGCTGGCGCTGACCACGTACTGACAGTGCCAACTGGTGAAAGCGCATGTAATCATCAAGCTTGTTCATCACAACTCCTTTATTGCTACTTCTTCGACATTGCTAACCGACATTCGTTGTTGTTGCGGTTTCTGTTAATGTGCATCATAGACCCGCGACTACACATTCAAACCCCAGATAAACCAATAAAAAGCCCGTCTATTCACGCAATCGAAAGTTATGCACGAGCTTACAATTTCCCCACTTTCAATGAATTAACAGAGCCACTCTGACATCATCATGAAAAACGTAGTGAAATTGATTTGTCTTTGTTTGATAAGCTTTGCAGCGCGTGGGACAAGTGCGCAAACAATCGATCTCAATTTAGTGTCACAAGAAGCTGAGAAATTTTTAAAACTACAAACACAGGCGATTCAAGACTCTCAACGAACTGTCGAAATCACAGTTGGCCGACTAGATCCTCGTGTCAAACTTCAAGCCTGCGATCAATTGAGTCCATTTTTGACGCCAGGTAGCAAAGCCTGGGGCAAAATTACTTTAGGCATACAATGCAGTAGTCCGAAACCCTGGACAATTTACCTGGCTGCCAATATCAGAGTATTCGGTGACTATTTTGCAACCAATAAAGCCGTCAGCCTAGGTCAGGTATTAAGCGAACAGGATTTAGTGAAGTTACATGGAGAAATTAGCAATCAACCGGCAGGCGTCATCACCGAGCTTGAGCAAGCGATAGGGAAAACGATGCTGGCGTCCTATTCAGCTGGTGTGAGTTTAAGAAAAGATATGTTTAAAATTATCCCTGTGATTCAACAAGGGCAAACCATTAAAGTCAGTAGCAGTGGCGTTGGCTTTACCGTATCGAACGAAGCGATCGCCTTGAATAATGCCGGCGAAGGACAAATTGCAAAGGCAAAAACCATGAGTGGGCAAGTGCTTAGCGGGATTGCAAAAGTTGGCGGCATCATAGAGATCAAATAACTTAATTTAAAATTACAACAAAACGATAATTTCTGAATTTCTTAAATAAGATTAAAGTTTAAAATAAGTGCGCCGTTATAATGGATGTAGATGTATGTAAATCCAACCCAAAGGTGACGAAGTGAAAATTAATGACGCTCTCAATTCAACGCAAGGCCTGCCCGCCAGCCAGCCTGCGCCCCGCGCCGATAAAGCCGGGGAAAATGCGAAGGTAGTCAATACACCTTCACATAACGTACAAATATCTCCGCTTTCAGTTCAACTGCAAGCACTGCAAAGCACGCAGGCAAGCTCCGCGGTTTTTGAAGCAAAGAAAGTGGAAGAAATTAAACTCGCTATTTCCGAAGGTCGCTTCCAAGTCGATGCTGAAAAGGTTGCGGATGGACTTTTAGAAACAGTTAAAGACTTACTTAACGCAAGAAGACAACCAACATGAATGAAGCACTAACCAACTCGCGCAAATTACAACAATTAATGGAAGATGAAGTTGTATTAATGCGCTCGTTGGATCAGCTTTTAGCCGAAGAGCAAAGTATCTTGACAAACAATGAGGCTGAAAAATTAGGTGTGATTACACCTGAAAAGAATAATCTATTGACGCGAATCATTGAACTCGAAAAAAATAGAAATTTATTATTATCCTCAATCGGATACTCGCCTGACACTAAAGGCATGCAAGCGTTTTTTGACACCGTGCCAGATAATTTGGCAATGGAAGAAACTTGGAAAGTTCTACTGTCTATCTCCAGCGACGCCCAAGAAAAAAACCGCACCAATGGCTTATTAATTAACCGCCATCTTAGTCGTAATCAAAGCGCACTCAATATACTCCAGCAAAATAATCAATCATCCTCCATGTATGGGGCGGATGGACAAACAAGAAACAGCTCAAATTCAGGTCGGGGCATCGTCGCAGGCTAAATAAGACGAATGATTTTTCCCACTCGTTTAGTTTAGTTAATTATTGCGAGCTGGGCTTTGACAAACTAACAGGCACATCCACTGGAGTTTCTGGCAACACCGCCAAAATCGTCACCGTGACACGCCGATTACGGCTACGTCCTTCTACCGTTTCATTACTTCCAACTGGAAACTTCGGTCCCTGCCCAACCGCTGTCATACGATTTTCATCGACACCGTTCTCCATAAACAAACGCGCAACCCTGCTGGCACGCACTGCAGAGAGCTCCCAATTAGATGGGAATGTGGAGTTCTTAATCGGCACGTTATCAGTAAAACCTTCGACCTGAATCGCATGATTATCACTTTTTAAGACACTAGCAATCGCATTAAGCGCTTGTATCGAATCTGAATTGAGTTTTGCTTCCCCGGGTGCAAACAACAAGCTAGCATTAATCTCGATGGAAACGCCTCTGCTGGTTTGCGTCACCCTCACCTTCCCTTCACGTACTAGAGGTTCAAGTGCGCTCAAAATATCTTTCGCGACCGTCGTCATTTTTTCGCGCTCTTTACGCAAAGACTCTGTAACACGAGGCTTTATAACAGGGAATTTATCGATTAAAGAACCTGAAGTATTTTTGATGTCCGGGATCACCCCTCCCGCCACGATAACAGAACCAAAGGCACCAGTTAATGCATTTGACAAGACACGATATTTACCATCGTTCACCGATGAAATCGCATACATCACAACAAAAAACGCAAACAACAATGTCATGAAGTCAGCATAAGATACTAACCAACGTTCATGATTATCGGGTTCTTCAGCGTATTTTTTGCGTGCCATAAGAAAATTCAGGCTTAGTTGCGATGGTTAGACAAACGTTCCTCGACGATTCTTGGGCTATCACCTTGTGCAATGCTAAAAAATATATCTGCCAACATTTCTCGTCGAACGACTTCGCGCCCCACAATTTCCTTTAATTTATTTGCCACAGGAAGGAAAAATAGATTGGCTAGTCCGACGCCATAAATCGTTGCGACAAAAGCGACAGCAATCCCACTACCCAATTTACTCGGATCAGTCAAATTTTCCATGACATGTATCAAACCTAAAACCGCACCTAGAATACCTATCGTTGGAGAATAACCGCCAGCGGCATCCCAAATCTTGATCGCCTGGCGTTGCTCCATTTCGTAGAAGGAAATGTCCACGTCAAGAATTTCTTTGAGACGCTCCGGATCGATGCCATCAATCACCAACTTCAACCCCTTTTCAATGAAGGGATCTTTGGAAGAGGTGATATAGCGCTCCAGGCTTAAGAAGCCTTCGCGCCGCGCGACTACACTCCAGACCAGCGCCTCATTGACATTCTTTTTGCTCTTATCTTCGGGCATGAATGCGATCCACTTCAGCATCTTAATTCCGCGAATAAAGACTGGCATACGACTTTGCAACAACACGGCACCGATGGTACTGACAACCACAATCACGAAAGCGGCCGGTTGCAATAAGGACGACAAATGTCCGCCTTCTAAGACCTGCCCAGAAAGGATACCAACTAATACTAGAATTATTCCTACTAAGCTAGCCCGGTCCACGCGCGCTCCCTCAAAGATGCTCTTAATCTCGCCACAGCCTGACTATGCAATTGCGAAACACGTGATTCAGAAACGCCCATAACAGCGCCGATTTCTTTTAGATTCAATTCTTGTTCATAGTACAAACCCATCAATAGTTTCTCACGCTCGGGGAGATTATTAATGGCATACACAACTGCATCACGAAAGTCTCCATGCAACAAATCTTGCAAAGGATCGCCCGAACGTTCGTCATTGCAAAAATGATCTAGAAAATGTTCCTTGGTATCTGCATCATGAAAATCCTCATAGTACAAGAGCTGATGCCCACCACTCTCACCCAACAACTCTTGATAGTCGATGAGAGTGAGTTTCAAATGCTTAGCCACTTCGGTTTCCATCGGCGGGCGTCCCAATCTTTGCTGTAGCTCGTTCATCGCCGTTTCGATCTTACGCATATTTTGACGCACGCCACGTGGCAACCAGTCACTACTACGCAGCTCATCCAACATGGCACCGCGTATCCTTTGGATCGCATACGTCTCAAATTGTGCCCCATGATTTTCTTCGTAACGATTGACTGCATCAAGCAATCCTATCATTCCGGCTTGAACTAAATCATCCACTTCAACACTGGGGGGCAGGCGAGCTTTTAATTGATAAGCCAAGCGTTTAACCAACGGAGCATGCTCAGTAAGTATTGAATTTTTATCTGATTTGCCGCTTGCTGTGTACATAAATAAATTAATTAATATTCCAAATGAGCACCCAGAGCAGGTATTGAATTCAATTGGAAGCTCCCGCTTGCAGAAGATACCAGTTTATCCGCCATGCGCACAAAAGCATTTGCAGCTTTCGAGAAAGGAAAGGCATCTACTACCGTTCTTCCCAACTCTGTAGCTCGTTTCAAATACATATCTTCAGGCACATGCCCAACAAAATTTAAATCTACCGCCAGATAACGTCGCGCGGTCAAAGATAAATTTGAAAAGACACGCTGAGCCTGATCTTCCGTTGCGCCAGACACGACAATATTATAAGTACGTCTGCCAAGGCGATTATTCAAACGCTTAATCAGGCCATAAGCATTCGTGATTGTCGCTGGATCAGTCGATACTTGAATCAACATTTCGCTTTCATCAAACGAAGACAAAATAAAAGAGTCATCAGAATTCAACTCACAATCCACCACCACCATATCTGATCGGTTCGCAGCCAAGTCAAATACTTTTGATAGGTCACGATAACCGCTTTGCGGCAAGCCTAAAGACTTAGGGATGATATTCGCGACTTTCGTCACGGATAACCCTGGCGACACTACCTTTATCACAGCGTCCATTGTACGCTGATGTCGTGCCACCTCCAACAGCGTCTGATCAGATTTCAAGTTTAGCCAAGCACTTAATGTTGAGCTAGTTGATTTTGCATCAACCATCAATGTATTTTTGCCGCTACGTGCGAACGTCGCTGAAAGATTAATCAGCGTTCCATTTCGCTCTTCTGCAGGCAGGGCAGACATAAAGGTGAGTACACGTAGTTTAGGCAGTTCCAGCATGCGCCGCAAGCCTTCCGCCTGATCAAATTTAGCCAAGATGTACTCCCGCTTTCGCCGCTCCATGTGCACTATTGAAACTTGTCCCACTCGACATCAATAGAGGCAGCTCATCATTTTCAAATTTATAGGCGGAGGTTTCACGTTTCAATTTGAAAGCACGATCCACCAGATATAGCTTATTGGCGACATGCAGATCCTCGGGCACGCGCTGACCACTCGCCACATAATAAATATTTAATTTTTGACGAATCGCAATATCCAATGCACCACCGATGGTCGCTGCCTCATCAAGTTTAGTCAAAATACAACCAGACAGGCCATTACCTTTATATGCACGTACTACTTCGCTCAGTGTCTCGCCAGTTGACGTCGCATTGAGGCACAGCAAGCGCTTCACGTCGACACCCGAACCAGACAACATGGCAACCTGTTCTGTGACCATTTTATCGCGCTGACTGACGCCGACCGTGTCAATCAAAACGGTATGTTTGTCTTTTAACTCACGCAAGGCAATTTTCAAATCTGCCTCATCTTTGACGGAATGCACCATAACACCGAGAATTTTCCCGTAAATCCTCAACTGCTCATAGGCACCGATACGATACGCATCAGTCGTAATCAAAGCCAATTTCGAAGGACCATGACGCATCACGCAACGTGCAGCCAGCTTTGCGGTGGTAGTGGTTTTTCCAACACCCGTGGGACCGACCAGCGCGTACACACCGCCGCGCTCCAAGATTTCATTTTCGTTATTAATTGCCGACATGTTTTTGACCAAAACCGACTTAACCCACTCTAGGCCGGACGTCGCATTTTCAGATTCAGGCATTCTTTCAACCAGGTGGCGCGACAAACTTGCGCTGAAACCAGTGGCCAATAATTCGCGCAAGATGTCAGCTTTATGTGGTGACTTTTGTTGCGTACCTTGCCATGAGATTTCGGACATTTTATTTTCCAACATCCCGCGCATAGAGCGAATTTCATTCATCATCAAGGCCATCTCAGCTTGATTGGCACGCACAGTCTGCTCAGCCTCCCAAACTTGGTTCGTATCAAATTTAGGCTCTGTCAAATGTGCTTTGGAATTAAATTGTGGCTGATCCACTGTCACTTGCGGCTTGGCTGATTCAGGCATGATAGATCCTAACATGCTGTCATTCATCGCCAAGATTTCTACTTGTCCATCGACATTCCGATTCGACAAAATGACGGCATCATCGCCCAAGGCGGCACGTACTTTTCTTAAAGCTTCGCGTGAGCTAGGCGCGATAAATTTCTTAACGTTCATAATTGTCCTCCAACTAGGCTAGTCACCCGTATAGTTTTTGTTTCTGGCAATTCCGCATGCGATAACACTTTGACCTGAGGCAAGCTACGCCGTAGGAATCGGGCCATCAAGGCGCGCAAAGGGCCTGGTACCAATAACACGGGCGTTAGCCCCATTTGCTGTTGATGTTGTGCTGCGACCTCGGTTTGCATTGCTAAAGTGTCGGCCAGACCTGGTTCCATGCTGGCGCCATCGACGCCATTGCCCTGTAAGGTTTGCATGAGTAAGCGCTCCAATTTATTGTCCAGAGTCATGACACTCAGCTCATTCCCAGTGGGGAAAATCTGTTGCACGATTGCGCGTCCCAAAGCGATCCTGACCTGCGCCGTTAGTTCATTCGCGTCTTGTGTTTGAGTGGCGAACTCAGTCAGGGTTTCTACTATCGTTCGCAGATCACGGATGTGTACCCCTTCTATCAACAAGTTCTGCAATACTTTTTGAATGATCGATAGAGACAAGACGCGTGGCGTTAAATCTTCAATTAGCTTCGGTGAATCTTTCGCCAAATGATCGAGCAATTGCTGAACTTCATGACGACCTAATAATTCAGAAGCGTTACTTGTGATGAGATGATTCAAATGTGTGGCAATGACTGTCCCAGCATCTACCACGGTGTATCCCATAGACTGAGCCTGCTCCTTGGTCGCAGCATCTATCCACACGGCAGGCAAGCCAAAGGCAGGATCGGTTGTTGGAATACCTGGCAATGGACCTGTAACCATGCCAGGATCTATCGCCAAAAATTGGCCCATATTGGCTTCGCCCGCTCCAACTTCAACTCCTTTAAGGGCAATCCTATAGGCACTTGGTTTCAACTCCAGATTGTCACGGATATGAACTGGTGGCGATAAAAAACCGATGTCCTGTGCGAATTTTTTTCGTATGCCTTTGATCCTACGCAGTAATTCGCCACCTTGAGTTTTATCAACCAGTGGAATTAAACGGTAGCCTACTTCCAAGCCTAAAGTATCAACAGGAAGGATGTCTTGCCAAGTCGCTTCTTCCATTTCAGGGGTTGGTGCTGGTGCCACCGGCGCCTGATCTGCGGCCTCAGGCGCAGCTGCACGTTTTTCCATTAAATACCCGCCGCCAGCTAGCGCTGCGGCCAGCAGGATGAATGCGATGTGTGGCATACCTGGAATGACACCCAAACCGCCAATAATTGCAGCCGTAATGTAAAGAACCTGTGGTTTAGCAAACAATTGGTTGATAAATTGACTGCCAATATCTTGTTCGCTCGCCACACGAGAAACCACAATACCTGCTGCAGTAGAAATGATCAAAGAAGGAATTTGCGCAACCAAGCCATCACCAATTGCTAGTAGCGCATAGATTCTCGACGCATTCGCAAAGTCGAGATCATGCTGCACCATACCAACAATCAGTCCGCCTACGATATTAATGATGGTCACAATAATGCCCGCGACTGCATCACCCTTCACATATTTGCTGGCACCATCCATTGCGCCATAAAATTCGGCTTCTTGAGCCACTTCAGTACGACGTTTGCGAGCATCTTGTTCACCAATTAATCCAGCATTCAAATCAGCGTCAATCGCCATCTGTTTTCCAGGCATCGCATCCAAGGCAAAACGAGCACCAACTTCAGCGATACGCCCCGCACCTTTTGTCACCACCGTGAAATTGATAATAGTCAAAATAATGAAGACGACGATACCAACTGTGTAATTACCGCCAATCAAAAAATGTCCGAAGGCCTCAATGACTTTACCGGCAGCATCTGGGCCCGTATGTCCTTCTGTCAGGACAATACGAGTTGATGCGACATTGAGTGACAGACGCAACATGGTGCTCACCAACAAAACCGTTGGAAACACCATAAAATCTAAAGGTCGCACAGTATAAAGACTAGTCAGCAAAACGATAATTGATAGCGCGATATTGAAACTAAAGAAAATGTCCAGAGCAAACGCCGGCAAAGGCAAAATCATCATCGACAACATCATGATGATTAATATCGGTGCCGCTAGAGCTTTACTCCCCATACCCGATAACCAGCTAGGAAATTTTAAGGAATTCATGTTGGCATTTCACTTTTTATTGACATTGGATCCAGACCATCTGGCACAGCAATATTCTTAGGTTCTTGAGGCGGCAAACCACCCGTTTTTTTGAAAGTCTTTAGTTGGAATACATACGCGAGTATTTCAGCGACTGCTGCGTACAAGGCCTCAGGAATTTCGTCGCCTAGTTCTGTATGTTTGTGTAGAGCACGTGCTAACGGAGGGGCCTCTAGAATTGGCACATTATTTTCTTTTGCGATCTCACGAATTCGAGCCGCGACTACGTCGGTACCTTTTGCCACAACGCGCGGCGCACCGGATCCATCAATATATTTTAGAGCAACGGAAAAGTGGGTTGGATTCGTCACCACCACATCGGCGGTCGGAATTTCAGCCATCATACGGCGGCGAGCCATCTCGCGTTGTTGTGCACGTATTTTGGCTTTGATCTGAGGATTACCATTTGCTTCTTTTGATTCTTGTATCACTTCCTGATGCGTCATTTTCAACTTTTCGGCATATGCCCACATTTGATATGGCGCATCGATGACTGCAATCAGAACCAAACCACTCACAATCGTCAAAAAACAAACACCCAGCATATGGCCCACGTGTGCACTACCTTGCTGTAGTGTTTCATGCACCAGACCGAAAATTGCCTCCTTTTGACGCATGATCACAACCCATGCGATGACACCAATCAAGATCGTTTTCAAAATAGCTTTGACTAGTTCAACACCAGAACGTGCAGAAACTAAATTGCCCAAACCAGCGATAGGATTGAGACGTGAAAACTTAGGCTCTAAGGCCTTAAAACTAAACAACCAACCACCAATTAATAATGGTGAAGCTAATGCAGCAATCAATAAGAGCGCAGCAATCGGCATGAAGGCCAGCATCACCTCTTCAACCATATTTAAGATCCGAGTCAACAAGAAACTTGAGTCGAATGCCACCGCCCGCTCAAACGACACACCAGTAACCAGACTCTTTTCCAATTGACGGAACAGCGTATCGCCATAGAAAAATAGACCACCGCCCGCAGCCAATAGCACGGTACAGGTCGAAAGCTCACGGGAGCGCGGGACGTCGCCCTCTTCACGCGCTTTTTCAAGGCGCTGGGGCGAGGCCGGTTCCGTCCGTTCTAATCCACTGTCGTCAGCCATTTGTTTTCCATTAGTATCGGTACTAGCACTATCTCTCTAGGACAAATTATTAACGAAAAGCGCCGCGTGACATCAATGGAATAAGCAGTGATTCACCCCTTAGTTCTCAAAAACAAGAGAGAAAGGCGAATCCCACTAAAAAGCGTGAGTAAGGTGAAAGAAAATCGGAAAGTACAATAAAAAAACTCTGCAATCTGAATTCGATTGCAGAGTTTGGTCAATTAAGACAAGCTAGCACCGGGTTAAGTGCTAGTCTTAAGAAAGAAACTAGGCTGAAGCGATATTTTTCGCCCACACCAATGCCGAAAGATGTGCCTTATTAACATCTTCATGTGCAATTTTTAGTGTTTCCGCTAATGATTGCACCAGCATACTATTTAATTCACAAGCTTCCGCCAAAGCTAGATAAGGGCCATACACGCCGCTGCGTGACACTAATGCATCAACTACCGATTCAGGTAATTGGATCGTTGACAAAACTTCTTCCATCGGCAAGCCGAGTAATCTATCTAACAAGGAAAACATGCCTGCAACAAATAAATTTTCAGCCTCGGTTTTGCTCATAAATGGCTGACCAAGTATCTCTGCGAAACGCCCGCGAATAATTGCAGTTTCAAGCAATACTGGAGAATTTCCGTTCGTGCTAGCTGTTGCCAACAATAGCGACAACCAGCGATATAGAGGGCTATAACCCAAAATTGTGACGGCATGCTTTAGTGACTGTACTTCTGTACGCAAACCAAAACCGGCAGAATTTATATATCGTAATAATTTATACGCCAAAGCAGCATCGCGTTTAACCACGGTTTCCAATTGCTGAATATCCGCGTTTTTGCGTATCATTTCCATTAATTGAAGTATCGTAGTCTGCGTCGTATTTAGCCCCTTTTGCGCCAAGTTTGGGCGAGGTGTCAAATGCAGTTTGCCGACAAAACTCGAGAGGCCCAAAGCCGCACAGGCATCAAAATCTTGCCAGCTACCGACATTACGCGCCACCATTTGAACATTTGACTGTTTAAGCGCAGCGTACATTTTTGCTTGCGATGCCAAGTTACTGGAATCGAGCTGTACTTCCATGTGGGTAATCAGCGAGAAAAATGAACGCTCGAGTGCGGTAATATCCGCATTACGGAGACATATACCAAAGCCTAGAGCACGTAACTCTTTGATCGTTTCCAAACTAGCAGGATCACCAAAATAACGTTTCGAGAAAATCAAAACGGTATTTTTCGCAGAAAGTTGACGCAAACCTTCCGCTTGTAACAAGCCAGGAACAGCCTCCAAGAAAATCAGACTATCCCCGAGCAAAAAACCCTTTTCTTCATCATGAAATTCAGCCGCAACAAAAGACATCAAAGAACTCAGCGTGGAAATATCCACCTCAACATTCTTTGCACCATTTTGCCACGACAGCTGAAATCCTATGACTCGTTGAGTTGGATCCAGTAAAGGCTCTCTGACAATGAAATTTACATCACTCATAAATTAAGAATTATTTTTTCAATTAAAAACCAAAATCAATTTCAATATTTTTCAATTTGGTTTCGATTTGATCTACAACTAAATCTGGACACGCGATCCACAATTGAGCCTGAGTGCAGCCAAAGAAATCAACTTTCATCACGTTCTGATCATGAAATTAACTGTTACAAAATTCCAGACAGTTTCATTCCATTATTACGTTTGCTTGTTCAATCTGATAAGCGAGAAACTAGGCAGGTTTGCCTAATTTTTCGAAAATCTTTGACAACTTCTCATCCAATGTCGCTGCCGTAAAAGGTTTGACAACATAGCCATTTGCGCCAGCCTGGGCTGCAGCAATAATGTTTTCCTTCTTCGCCTCTGCAGTCACCATCAAAACAGGCAACTTTGCCAACGCTGGATCAGCACGAATATGCTGCAACATCGTCAGGCCATCCATATTTGGCATGTTCCAATCCGAAATAACGAAGTCGAAATCTCCACCTTTCAACTTGGCCAATCCTAAGGCACCATCTTCTGCCTCATCAACATTGGAATATCCAAGTTCCTTGAGAAGATTTCGTACAATACGACGCATAGTTGAAAAATCATCTACAACTAAAAATTTGAGGTTTTGATCAGCCATAACTTACTCCATAATTTCACAAAGGACGGTAGTACATATTATCGGTTATATACACATATTTGGGTATGCAATTTCTTCGCAATTCCCTGATTTGACACTAAACACGCAACGCTCGACTACCATGCTGATCCAGATAATGAAGGACTCGATGAGATAGTTCGTTAAGCGGCGCTACTTCATTGACAGCACCAACTGCAATTGCTTCCCTGGGCATTCCAAATACTACACAGCTTGCTTCGTCTTGGGCAAAATTGTACGCGCCAGAATTTTTCATTTCCAACATTCCTTCAGCACCATCCTTACCCATGCCAGTCAAAATAACGCCAACTGCATTTTTACCTGCATACTTTGCCGCCGAACGAAACAATACATCGACCGAAGGTCTATGCCTATTTACCGGCTCACCATCGCTCAATTCGGTCACATAATTCGCACCACTACGTGCCAATAACAAATGAGAGTGACCCGGCGCGATATAAGCATGTCCTGGCAAAATGCGCTCCCCACCTTGCGATTCCGAAACCGAAATCTTGCACAATCCATTCAAACGAGCCGCAAATGACTTGGTAAATCCTTCCGGCATATGTTGAGTGATCAGTATCCCAGGACAATCAGATGGCATTTGCACTAAAAAATTCTTAATCGCTTCCGTTCCGCCTGTAGAAGCACCAACAATGATTAATT
Organism: Undibacterium sp. GW821-FHT11H02; assembly: GCF_058808015.1. Classification (NCBI taxonomy): domain Bacteria; kingdom Pseudomonadati; phylum Pseudomonadota; class Betaproteobacteria; order Burkholderiales; family Oxalobacteraceae; genus Undibacterium; species Undibacterium sp. GW821-FHT11H02. Next base: position 478,249 of record NZ_JBXARG010000001.1, read on the forward strand.
TTTCACTACTCACCAATGGATTCCTTACAGATGGCAGTACTGACAAAGTTGGGTGATTATGGTTGCCACTTGCTATGGTTCTGGCACGAATCTTTGCTTTTGATGCTGCCCGAATTTTGTCAGTAATTACCTGAGAATATTCTAACATTCCACTTTGGATCGAGAGTTTTGGTTTCGTCACAAAATCCACCGCGCCCAACTCTAAGGCGCGCATCGTGATCTCGGATCCTCGCTCAGTCAACGACGATACCATGATCACTGGCATAGGTCGCAGCCGCATTAATTTCTCCAAGAAGTCCAAGCCATCCATTTTCGGCATTTCTACATCAAGCGTAAGCACGTCTGGATTGCATTGCTTAATCAAATCACGCGCAACCAAAGGGTCAGGCGCAACACCGACAACTTCCATGTCCGGCTGGCTGCGAATAATTTCGGTCAAAATACTGCGTATCAGTGCCGAATCGTCAATAATTAATACTTTAATCTTCATTGGTATTCCACGTCGGGTGATTGTTCGTCTTCATTAGTATGTAAAAAAGCAAGCATATAACTACTGCCTTACATTCAAAATAAATCTACATCCCCGCCAACAGGAGCACTCTTTAATCGACTTGCATAATCGAGCTCGCGTTTTTTCAAGGTATCGTTATGCTCAACTTTTAGCTTCTTCACCAATACTTTACCAGTACGAGGAAAGAAGTAAACTTTGCGCGGATAGATATCATTAAGATCTTCGGCTATGACGCGCATCCTTTCCATTCTTAGATAATCCAAAACAAACTTTGCATTTCGCTCACCGACATTAATCGCTGTAAAACCACGCAAGACGTTTCCACCACCAAAAACCTTGGCTTCCATATTCTCTCTACGAGCACCAGCCTTTAGCAATTCGTTAATCAGTACTTCCATCGCATAAGTGCCATAGCGCATTGAAGCAGACACCGGATTGTCCGAATTTTCGCCGCCATCGGGTAACATAAAATGATTCATTCCGCCTACGCCGGAGACACGATCACGAATACAGGCTGAGACACACGATCCCAAAACAGTAACGATTAACATGTCTTTACCTGTGAAATAAAACTCACCAGGTAATATCTTCGCTGCATCACAATCAAAAGTGCGATCGTAATAAACGTTAGTCGCAAAGTGTTCTTCACTAAACTGACTCATGGATCACCTTTTATTTAGATCGTGAGTGCCAGACTTCTTCTGTTTATCATCTTGACTTGCTAAGACATAAACGGTCTTTCCACGCAACTTAAAATCGTCGGAAACATACAAGAAATTCTCTGAATGCCCGGCAAATAGCAAACCGTCCGACTTCATTAGTGGCACAAATTTTTTCAAGATATTTGATTGCGTAGGCTTATCAAAGTAAATCATGACGTTTCGGCAGAAAATTGCATCAAACTCGCCGTTTAAATGCCATCTATCATCTAGCAAATTAAGTGGTTCAAATGAAATCAAATCACGTAATTCTGGTCTAACTAGTACAGTACCTTCATTCTTACCACGCCCCTTGAGAAAGTATTTGCGTACGATCTCCGGTGCCATTTTTTCTACACGCTCTATGTTGTAGACACCGCGCGCGGCAACACTCAAAACATTTGTGTCAATATCAGTTGCAACAATTTGCAAATTTGGTTTTGAAGTATGTAGAGCTTCGCAAATACAGATTGCAATTGAATAGGGCTCTTCACCGGTAGAACTTGCCGAACACCAAACTCGCAGCGGTCCATTTTTCTTCTTTACGTGTTCCGCTAAAATAGGAAAATGATGCTCCTCACGAAAAAACGATGTCAGATTCGTCGTTAAAGCATTGGTGAACGCTTCCCATTCAGCACTCTCACTTTCTCGCTCAAGTAAATCCAAGTAAGTCGCAAAAGACACAATACCTGTGGCACGTAAACGTCTTGCCAATCGGCTGTAGACCATCTCCTGCTTACTATCCGATAAAGAGATACCTGCCCGGCGATAAATCAAATCACGAACGCGTTCAAAATCACGATGATTGAATAGAAATTCTTTTTCACCTTCAGTTCTATCTGCCGGCTTCGCCATCCGATTTTTCCTGTCTCAAATAAACATCAATCCTACAAGCAAGCGTGATTCGATTGCATTCAAAATATACTCAATCCGCGTGATCCATTAATCCCATCTCGGGGCTAGACATCAATTTTTCGATATCGACCAGAATTAACATACGTTCGTCGAGTGTACCCAAGCCTATCAAAAAATCATCATTGAAAGTGGTGTTCATCTCTGGCGCAGGACGCACTTGTTCAGGCAGTAAAGTCATTACATCAGAAACACTATCGACGACCATGCCAACCACACGTGTACCAATATTCAAAATAATTACCACAGTCAATTGGTCATAAGTTGGAGTACCGAGATTAAACTTAATGCGCATATCTACGATCGGCACAATAATGCCGCGCAAATTAATAACACCTTTCAAAAATTCAGGCGCATTCGCAATTCGAGTCACGGCTTCATAGCCACGAATCTCTTGCACTCTCAAAATATCAATACCGTACTCTTCACTGCCTAAGGTGAACGCAAGAAACTCATGCGTAGTAATATCACCTTTATTTGCAGTACTACTTGCAACTGAATTGTCAGAATTTTGTGCCATGTTAAATTCCCCATAAACCAATGTTAATTCAAAATTATCGTACTGAACGCAATAAAGCTGCGACATCAAGAATTAAGGAAACGCCACCATCACCCAAAATAGTAGCCCCTGAAATTCCAGGAATTTTCCGATAATTCGATTCAATATTTTTCACAACAACTTGCTGTTGCCCTACCAGATCGTCCACAAATAAGGCCGCTTTTTTTCCATCAACCTCTACGATAACGGTGATTCCATCAGACGGATTGGTATGCTGCGGAATGATATTAAACGTCTCATATAAGGGAATTAAAGGCAAGTATTCCTCGCGTATTTTAATCACCCGACCTTTACCATTAATTTCCTTAATATCTTCGTGCCTTGGTTGCAATGACTCCACGACAAAACCCAGAGGCAGGATATAGATCTCTTCCCCGACTTTAATCGACATTCCGTCAAGAATTGCTAAGGTCAACGGCAGGGAAATCGTGATGGTAGTACCAAAACCTTTTGCTGAGCGTATGTCAACCACGCCGCCCATTTGCGTAATATTCCGTTTGACGACATCCATGCCAACGCCGCGCCCAGATACATCTGTAACGACTTCCGCCGTGGAAAATCCTGGTGCAAATATCAATTGCCAGACATCGACATCTGACATTGAATCAGAAACGGCCAAACCATTTTGTTTGGCCTTTTCCAAAATCCGATCACGATGCAAACCACCACCGTCATCACATACTTCGATCACAATATTGCCACCTTGGTGTACAGCAGAAAGCGATAATCTGCCAGTCTCACTCTTGCCATTTGCAACGCGCGTTGCTGGCATTTCTATTCCATGATCTATACTGTTTCGCACTAAATGTGTGAGAGGATCGACTATGCGTTCAATCAGTCCTTTATCTAATTCTGTTGAAGCACCATAGGTGACAAACTCGACTTTTTTACCCAATTTTGTTGCGAGATCACGGACCATACGTGGGAAGCGCGAAAACACATAATCCATAGGCATCATGCGAATCGACATGACGGCCTCTTGCAGGTCTCGGGTATTGCGCGTCAAATGAGCAACACTACTAAGCAAACGCTCGTTAGACACAGGATCTAAATCCTGCGTACGCTGTGCCAACATCGCCTGGGTGATCACTAATTCACCAATCAAATTAATAATTTGATCGACTTTTTCTATACCTACTCGTATTGTGGTCGATTCTTGCGTGCCTACATTTTTATCAACTTCTTTTTTTGCTTGTGGTTTTGCGCTGCTGGTAACATCTTGTACCGCTTTTTCTATTTTTTTCGCAGTTTCAGCTTGAGTTTCCTGCTGAGCTTCCGGCGGAAACATTTGATCTAAGGGTTGAAAGAAACCATATCCCAACTCCTCTTCTGTCTTCTCTGCAGTAGAATCAAACTCGTGCGACAGCGTTTCACGTGAGATTGAAATTTTATCGACGTCCAGAATAAAAGAACAGACCGCCAAAATATCGTCTTCACTACCATTCGTATTCAAGACAATCGTCGCGCCCCCCTCTTTTGTTTTTTCAGAAGAAGCAGTACCTAACAGTCCCAATTCATTGGTCAATAACTTTAGATCTTCGTCTCCAACCTCGATAAACTTTATGCGAAAGCAAAATTGAAATTTTTCATCTTCATGAGGCGCTTTAGATAGTGAACTCAATTCAGCAACAGTTGCCGGTTTGGTCTTAATCTCTTCCTGAGCAAACGATTGCAAGAGCATTCTGACATCGCCAACGGCATCTAGATCTACAGCAGATCCTACTCGATGCCCATCCAATTGCATCTTCAAAATATCTTTCGCAGCTAGAAATGCATCGACATGCTCGGCTGTTAGCGCCATTTCACCTTTTCGAATTTTGTCTAACAATGACTCCAAGATATGAGTCACATCACTCATATCAGTCAGCCCAAAAGTAGAAGCGCCTCCCTTAATCGAATGTGCCGTACGAAAAATAGCATTGAGATCCTCTGGATCTGGGGATTCGACATTCACGCCCAATAACAACTTTTCTTTCTCTGCGAGAAGCTCTTCAGCCTCATCAAAGAAAACTTGAAAGAACTGACTCATGTCAATCGTCATTATTCCACCCCATTTTTACTCAAAAGCTTTTCGCAATAATTGCGCAAACTAGCCAATAACTTTTTTTACCACTTCGGTTAACTTCTGTGGATCAAATGGCTTCACCAACCAACCGTTAGCACCTGCAGCTCGACCTTTGGCTTTCATATCGTCACTTGATTCTGTCGTCAGCATCAAAATAGGAACACGTTGATAGCTTGGCATTGCACGCAGTGACTTAATTAAAGTCAAGCCATCCATACGAGGCATATTTTGATCGGTCAGAACTAAATCCACGACTTGATTCTTTGCTTTTTCAAGACCATCTTGACCATCTACAGCTTCAATGACCTGGTATCCGGCCGCCTTCAAGCTAAAGGCAACCATTTGACGTAAAGACCCTGAATCATCTACCGCTAAAATTGTTTTGGCCATCATTACTCCATTCAGAAAATTCGGGAAATAAAATTCCCAGATCTAAGCACAACTCAAAATAATTCGATATCACCGCTATCCAAATGCTCTTGATTGACGGTCTTGCGTAAAAGGCTCTTCAATTCAACGCTCTGTTGTTCTAACTTTTCTGTCACTTCAGTTAATAAGCTTTCGATTTCATCATTTTCTCCGACAGTCGAAATCACATTGCCGACAACATCCAAAGTACAAAGCAACTCTCTGAGTCCGGCACTACGTTGCATCGTTCTCGAAATTAATTGACTAGTAAGATCCTGAAATTGCAGACTGGTAACCGCCTTATTGATATGCAATGCAATGTCAGACTGAATTTGCTTTAATTTCTCCACATTTTCTTCTGGCACATTCACACTACTCACAATCATACTAATCTGTTCTTCTTGAGAAAGCACGGAGGCATGCAAGTCCAAGAAATTTGCACCAAGCTTTTCAATCGCTTCCGCAAGTAGAATTGTGGTCTGAATCAAATCAGTTTCAACTTCAAGCAAGTGGGCAACGCCGTGATCTGAAACCCCAGCTAACAGTTGCTTTACTCTAGATCCCAACATCTTTTTCTTTGACATCGTTAGCGTCCCGTTCTGCAATCCGTCGATTGCAACTCTTCAAGTGATGATTGACATCTTACTTATTTCCCTCAATTGGGACTTCAATTGACTTCCCTAAGTCAACTTCGCCACCATCTTGAGAGGCTGACAATTCAGTTTTCTTATTCATCACAATGATGCTAATTCTACGATTAACAGGATTTAATGGATCGACTTTATCAAATAGAACTGAAGATGAAAGTCCAACGACGCGTAGCACTTTCTTCTCATCCATCCCACCATAAATTAATTCACGGCGAGAGGCGTTAGCCCGATCGGCAGACAACTCCCAATTACTATACCCCTTCTCACCACTACCATAAGGTGCCGCGTCAGTATGTCCAGATAAACTGATGCGATTCGGAACCTCATTCAAAGCCAAGCCGATTTCGTGCAAGATCTCTCTGGTATAGGGCTGCAAGTCAGCCTTAGCAGAAGCAAACATAGGTCGATTTTTTTCATCAACCATTTGTATCCGCAAACCTTCAGTCGTAATATCGAGCAAAAGCTGCTTCTTAAATTGTTTCAGTGTTGGATTTGATTCAATTGCCGCTTCAATTTTTTCTTTTAGATTTTTTAGTCTCTCAGCGTCAGCTTTAGCTAATGCCGCTTCCGCAGCTTGAAGATTGTAAGTTTTCTTAACGGAGTCAATCTCCCCCTTACGTTTTTGTCCTTCTTGCAAAGAAAGATCTTTGCCGCCACCTTTGATTACACTAGAACTATCTCCACTACCATCGCCGCCAGACATAGCAACCTTCAATGGCGTTTGAAAATACTCTGCAATACCTTGCAAATTACCTTTTGCAGTCGAACCCAATAACCACATCAGCAAGAAAAATGCCATCATAGCGGTCACAAAATCCGCATAGGCGATTTTCCAAGCACCGCCATGATGGCCGCCAGCGACTTTCTTGATTCGCTTTACAATAATTGGCCTGAGTTCATCATTCGCCATTTTAACTATCTACCCAATTATTTTGACTTTGATTGTTTAATATGCTCTTCCAACTCAGAAAAACTTGGGCGCTCTGTCGAGTACAGAACCTTTCGTCCGAATTCAACTGAAAGAGCCGGCGCATAACCATTTAAACTCGCCAACAAAGTCACTTTGACACACTGAAATGCTTTAGATGACTCATCCAATTTTTGCTCTAACAAACTAGCAAGTGGCCCAACAAAACCATATGCCAACAAAATACCAAGAAATGTTCCAACCAAGGCTTTAGCAATCAATATTCCCAGCTCGGCCGGAGGGATGCCAACTGATTCCATCGTATGCACAACGCCCATCACTGCTGCAACAATACCGAAGGCAGGCAAACCATCACCCAATTTAGCCATAAAGTGCGCAGGAATTGCGCCTTCATGGTGATGCGTCTCAAGCTCGTTGTCCATCAGATTTTCAATCTGAAAGGCATCCATATTTCCCGACACCATCAAACGTAAGTAATCACTCAAAAATTCCATCAAATGATGGTCATTTACTACCAAGGGATACTTACTAAATAATGGACTTTCCTCAGGCTTTTCGATGTCACCTTCAATTGACATTAAACCTTCTTTGCGTATTTTTGTGAGGACATCGAACAACATGGTCATCAACTCCATGTACATCGCCTTTGTGTACGGAGAGCCCTTTAATACAGAAGGCAAAGCCTTCAATGATGCCTTCAAAGATTTAGGGGTATTGCCAACCAAAGCAGCACCAACTGCTGCGCCACCAATCATCAGTAATTCAATTGGCTGAAACAACACTGCCATATGTCCGCCGGCAAGCATAAAACCGCCGAATACGGATCCACATACAACTATATAACCCACAATAACTAACACGAGTTAGACTCCTTAATCAGTTGGACCTCGAATTAACACGGTTTTCGAGCTACAGCTTAAGAATACCAGCGATCTGGTAACATTAGGCAACATTTCCCAGAATATTGCTCAAAAAATATATTTGTGTTGTTTCATTATATGCGCCAGCCAAACAAAATTGGACCACTTGGCTCCAATTCCAAACGCAGATCTGGCTCTATGCCAGGAACCACAAATTCATAACTCAGGAAAATCGATCCAGGCCTCATTTGAGCTTGAACCTGTCCCCAAATCGATGGCATCGCTGCCGGTGACAAATAACAAAATACAATATCAAACGACGCCAAATTACATTCAGTATAGCTACCCAAATTAATCTTAACGCCCGTCTTTGCAATTGTTGCTCGCAATGTGCTAACAAGCCAAGGCAAAGGGGCAATTTCGACACCATAAAATCGCCCTGATGTAGCACGCTGAGATAGCTTTATAAGCAATCCCCCCATGCCGCTACCTAAATCGATAAATTTAAATTCTCTGTCAATTGGCAACAGATCCAGTATTGGCTCTATTAAAATGGCTTTTGAAGGATAGTAAGGAACTTGCGTTCGATAAGTTGACCAAAACAGCAAACTTAGAACAAATAACCCGATGAGATAAAAATGCGGAGATATATTTTGTTGATAAGAGAAATAAATCAACAAAGGGAAAGAAAATTGGATGAGACTCCACCACCAATCAAATCGCAGAATCAGAGCTGCGACACCAGCAATAGAGCAATGAAGCAAAATGGCAAATAAGAGCGAAACTACAAGATCAAAACTAAATTTCAGAAACAGCAACAAAAAATACGTCAAAACCAAACTGCCAATTTGCAGCAGCAAAGATCGAACACCAATAGACAACTTCAAATTGCTCACCCCTTATAAGCTACAAACAAAAGCCTAAACTAAAGCAAGCAAATTCTATCGCAACTAATTCAGCACCGGTGACATTTCTGTCAAACGTGATTTTTTCGTTTTACCAGCACGGGAAGGAACATGACAGAGTCCGCAAGCATAATGATCATGCAAATCAAGCGAATGCCCGACAAATTGGCCTCCACAATGCTCACACTTCACAAACGAGAGCATGTTGCCTTCAAAAAAACGCACTAATGTCCAGGCACGCGTTAGCGATAGCACAGCCTCCTCACCATCTGCAATAGGCATCTGCTCAAGATAAAGCTTGTAAGCTTTAACAACCGCATGGATGCCGCTAATTCCAGCATGCTCACGCAAATATTTGAAAATATTCATGAACAACGACGAATGAATATTAGGCTGCCAAGTAACGAACCAATCGGTTGAGAACGGCAACATACCTTTAGGTGGAGAGACACCTTTTAACTCTTTATAAATCTTCAACAAACGCTCACGTGACAATGAAGTTTCCGATTCGAGTAACTGTAAGCGTGCACCCAAGTTGACCAAATCAACAGCCAATTGAATTTCGTTAGCCTCATTTACAATACTTTTCGTTGCCATGATTACACCTCAATATTCAAGAACAATGTGAAACGCTAATTCAAACACTTAAGCAATTTCTTCAACTTTTTGGCCAGCCATCAATATAGCCGCATGAGAATGCGCCAAAGAGCGTTCTTTGTTATAATTTGTCAACATGCAAAGAATTGAACTATCTTCGAATCTGAAACGTGCCAACATCATGTTGGAACCTGCCAGTTTCAAAATTTGAGCGTTATTTAAACCCTCAATCAGATCGGCGATTTCTTTACCAATACCCAAACGGAAGATCGCAGTTGCCTTGTCCGCACGAATCATTTGCTGAGCGAGCATGAGGTAACTCAAGTTAGCATCGCGAATTTCAGCCATCATATCATTTGGTGTCATTTTAGCACTCCCACTATTTAATCCTGACAGAATGTGTTGCCAGTGGGATACATTGTGTTACCAAGCAAAATACTGGTGTATCAGCGGAACTGCGGAATTGAATTCGGAAAATAAAGAAAGACCCAATAGGAATTCATCCTACATTGGATCAGCAATGAAGAGTTGCGAAAATAAATTCGCAATTTTAATTTGAAATTAATAATTTTCTTATTTCAGCATGAATCAAGAAAACCATCATAAAAACAATAACTTAGATATTTTTTAAAAATAAAACTACTGCCTTCAAATACATTAACGGCAGTGATTCCGAAAACTTTAGGGTCAACAGGAAAATATTTTTAAATTTATTTTGAGCTATTCCTACAAAGCTTAACGGCAAAAAAAAGCGCCACTTTAGGGTGGCGCTCAAAAAAAATTCAAAATTTTGTTGGTATTTTGCCTGAAAGCATTAAAAAAACATGTAATTTAGTCACTGCCAAATCGATAAATTCAAAAAAATGTGCTGATCAACACACCCGATTACTATTTCGACGAGTTAGGATTCCGTTTTCCAGAAGCAGTTTCCATTGGATGCTTTAGAAATATCGTTAAGCAATTCCTCATGCATGTTCAATTCAGCGTCGCTTGCATTACAAACCAATACATTAAAATCAATCTCTTCAATTTCTACAACTTTAGCAATGACCTGAGTCTGCTCTTCCTCTTCTATACTAAAACTATTCTGCCCTCTAGACATGGCTAAAAATACATCAGCCAATAACTCAGCGTCCAATAAAGCGCCATGCAACTTTCGGTGTGAATTGGAAACTTCGTAACGATCACACAGAGCATCTAGAGAATTACGTTTACCAGGATGAAGTTCTTTTGCCTGAACTAAAGTGTCGACCACATTCGATACATGCTCTTCAAATTTGGGCAGTCCCAGGCGCTCAAACTCAGCGTTCAAAAAGCCCAAATCAAACGGAGCATTATGAATAATAATTTCTGCATTCTTAACAAATTCAATAAACTCCGCTGATATCTGAGCAAAGACAGGCTTGTCGCTCAAAAACTCAGTCGTCAATCCATGAACGGCTAGCGCCCCCTCTTCTGAATCACGTTCTGGATTGATGTAACGATGAAAATTATTCCCAGTCAACTTGCGATCAAGCAATTCAACACAACCAATTTCGATGACTCTATTTCCTAAACGAGGATTTAGACCAGTCGTTTCAGTATCTAATACAATTTGTCTGCTCATAGACACTTCTCTCTTTTCTAGTTTATTTTATTTAATATCTTCGACTTAAATATTGTTGATTACTTCATCGGGAAGCCAAGAAAGACTGACTTTAGCTGCGCTCAAAGATTCGGACAAAAAAGCCGCGTCGGTACCAACTAAACCCACATGAAGCAAACGATTATCGAAATAAATATAAGGTAATTTCTCTCGACGCCAGAACGGTATTCGCAAACTCTGAAAATGACTTTTCATGTCTCTAGATGGCCGTAATTTGCCTAGTCGTAGGCGCTCACCACCAGCGCGCTGTCGGACTTCCAACTTATTATTTAGAAGAAATTCAGCATCAATGCCTATGTCGCCATACTGAAATAAAAGACGTCCTTTTAACTCTGGGAAATAGTGACTCTCTTCGCCCTTCCATTGAAAACCTAAAGTACCTACAAAGCTACTGATGCGACTTGTATCAAGCAAGCTGATTTTGTCGTCATAGCGGTATAAAACAAAACCCAAATGTTGAACTGTTACGCGCGCATCTTCACGCGCCTCAAACAATTGGGCTTGCATTTCACGTAGTTTAGAAGAGGATGGTAATTGCAGGCCATGTTTCGATAACCAATATCGGAATAGATTAGTCAATCGATCGGGACTTAAGGCACTCAATGCACTAATTTTTAAATCAGCACCATCGCGACAAAGCCCAAAATCTTGCTCAGCGACTTCATCAAGGATACGATTTGCAGAGCGTACATGTTCTGAAGTGCGCAACAGCCTTTCAGAAAAGTCAGGCGCAATTTTTTCTATCTCTGGCATCACCAAGAGTCTAAGTGCATTTCTAGTGTAACAAGTTGCGGTATTTGATTCGTCTTCAATATGTGAGAGATCATGTGATTGCGCATAGCTAAGCAAGGTTTGTTTCGTTTCCTGCAGCAAGGGGCGCGCTAACAGCAAATCCGCATTTTCGAGTAGTGAAGCAGCGTAATTGAAATAATCCATTCCCGCTAAACCTCGCACCCCAGTGCCACGCAACAACTGCATTAACATGGTTTCAGCCTGATCATCTTGGTGATGAGCGGTGAGTAAGAGAGGAATTTGATCAAGCGCACAAAGTTGTCCCAACGCGGCATAACGCTGGCTACGTGCTGCCGATTCGATGCCCAAACCTTGAGAGCTGACCGCTACCCGTGAAGCTCGAAAGCGAATATGGTCTTCATGACACACGTCCTGACAATGTTGCAACCAGGCATCCGCATTGGGGCTCAATCCATGATGTATGTGAAAGGCATGTAGGGGAATATTTTCTTGCTTAGCAAAACGATGGGCGATCTTAAGCAGGACAGTTGAGTCAAGTCCCCCACTGTAAGCAACTGCAAACCCTTTTTGCTTACAAGCAGGTACTTGACTCTCTATGATGCCAGCAAGTCTGGCAAAAAAACCTTGTTCGAGTTGCTTAGCACTGTTTAAGTGCGATGAACTCATTCTGCTACTCGGGTTTCCTTAAACTTACCATAACTCATCAACTTTTCATGACGAGCCGCTAGTAAATCTTTAGTCTTCATACCTTGGAATTGGCGCAATGTATCCGCCAATGCACGCTTAACTAAAGCGCACATTTGTTTGGGGTCACGGTGAGCCCCGCCCAATGGTTCATTAACAATTTTATCGATTAAACCCATTGCTTTTAAGCGATTTGCGGTCAAACCGAGTGCTTCCGCGGCATCGGAGGCGCGCTCGGAAGTCTTCCATAAAATAGAAGCACATCCTTCAGGAGATATTACAGAATACGTCGCATATTGCAGCATCAACACTGAGTCGCCAACCGCCAGCGCCAAAGCGCCCCCAGAACCGCCCTCACCAATAATGGTCGCGATCAATGGCACTTTCAACTCGGCCATGACGTATAAATTATGACCGATAGCTTCAGATTGCCCACGCTCTTCTGCATCAATCCCTGGCCATGCACCAGTCGTATCAACAAAGGTAAAAACCGGAATATCAAATTTTTCGGCCAACTTCATCAGACGCATCGCCTTACGATAGCCTTCAGGCTTAGGCATACCAAAATTGCGCATTGCTCGTTCTTTGGTATCACGACCTTTTTGATGTCCGATTACCATGCATGCCTGACCGTTAAATCGTGCCAAACCTCCGACAATTGCCAAATCGTCCGCAAATGAACGATCACCATGCAACTCATGGAAATCCGTAAATATCTGGGAAATGTAATCGAGCGTATAGGGACGTTGTGGATGACGGGAAATTTGAGAAACCTGCCAAGGCGTCAATTTGGCATAAATATCTTTTGTCAACATCTGACTTTTTTGTGACAGTCGATCAATTTCTTCTGAAATATCTACCGCAGAATCATCTTGCACAAAACGCAATTCTTCTATTTTGGTCTCAAGTTCTGCGATTGATTGCTCAAATCCTAGAAATGTCGTTTTAGTCATCGTGCCTCCTTAAAAAATCCACACGAGTTAAAAATAAAGTTAACTTAATTTAACTACTTCAATTTATATTAAATTTGAATCTAAACTACGCCACATATACCATGTCGCGACAGTTCTCCACGGCTCCCAATTTGCAGCAACTTCCCTGATATCGATACGCGACACGGGTTCACCTGAGAAATAATTCTTGCTAATGCCTGAGATTAGACCATTATCGTCCAAAGGCAAAATATTTGGCCGTAATAAATTAAAAATCAAAAACATTTCGGCGGTCCAACGGCTTATGCCTCTAATCTGTACAAGTTCAGCAATCACTTCTTCATCCGACATGTCGGCCCATTTATCGACATGCACCTTACCATCTTTAAAATGCGTCGCTAAATCTAGGATGTAATCCGTTTTACGCTTAGATAAACCGCTTGATAACAATTTATCCTTCCCCATCGCCAAGACTTGTTCAGGCGTAGACTTTGGACATACTCTTAAATAACTTTCCCACAAAGCATTTGCGGAAGCACCAGAAATTTGTTGAGCGATGATAGAGCGCGTCAAAGTTGTAAATGGATCGTCTCGTCCCATCAGGTACAGATCACCAAATTGTGGAATTAATTTACGCAAAATTCTATCGCGCTTCATCAATTCAATCTTAGCTTCCTCCCAGTATTCTGGAACGTGTAATTCCTCATTACGGACTCGACTATTTTTATTCATTTATTATCTTCCGTATTACCAAGACACACCAAGAGCCAAATAGGCACTGCATCCAATATTCGTCATTAGCCTTTGTAGACCTGACGGTTTTAAAGGAAAGCCGCCGATTTTACATGATAATGATTCTGAAAAGACTATTTTATCGCTGGAAAAAGCAATGAGGCGCGGATAAAAATCTATTTAACTACTAAAAATTAGTAGCAATTCAAGCACAAAAAGAATGCACAATGGGTTTCAAACATGCTTAGCGATCACAGATTAAATGAATTGTGCGAACTCAATTTGAATTATTCAATCACCACTTAAGCGGCGCTGATGATATTTCTCGTCAATCAACATTAGAATGCTACTTTTTCGCCTCATGTAGACAATATCTACAACGCATCGTTGAGTTTATTTGTTAAGATTGCGCCTGATCTGATTCAGCGAGCTTAAAGCAAATTAGAAGATCAACAAAGTAAGCTAATGCAAGCGCCTCAAGCAAAATGATCTGACTCATAAAATTCACGAAATCAAAAGAAAAGATACTCAATTACATTATGCGACACTCGATAAAAAACGCTTTTGCAGTCACTATTTTACTCAGTGCAATGTTTCCGGCGATCAGTTTTGCGGATGATGCCAGTGACGCTAGTAAACTTTATAAAGCCGGACAATTGAATGAGGCATTAAAAAAAATTGATACCGTATTAAGTCAACGTCCAAAAGATGCGCAAATGCGTTTCTTGAAAGGGATTATCTTAACTGAGCAAAATAAGGCCAATGAGGCTATCGTCATTTTTACAAAATTGACCGATGATTATCCTGAGCTACCAGAGCCATATAATAATCTCGCGGTTTTATATGCGTCGAATGGCCAATATCTGAAAGCTAGTACTGCACTAGAAATGGCAATTCGTACCAATCCGACGTATGGTACTGCACACGAAAACCTGGGTGACGTCTATGCTAAGCTAGCGAGTCAATCGTATGACAAGGCTTTACAACTAGATTCAGGAAATTCGACTGCAAAACTGAAACTGAGCTTGGTGAAGAATTTATTTGGCAACTCATCTGGCGGCACCAATCCCAAAAATACTGCTGTCGCAACGCCTATTGCAACTTTACCTCCTTCGCCGACAGTAACAGCTGCGCCGCCAAAGCAAGTCGAAGCTAAAGTTGCAAGTACGCCTGCGACGAACACCAGTAAAGCTAGCACAAGCTCTAGCGATAAAGACACCGTGCTTGACATTGTTGAAGCTTGGGCAAAAGCCTGGAGTAATCGCGATGTCGCAAAATATTTAGCTTACTACGGCAAAGATTTTCAAACACCCAAAGGCGAATCTAGAAATGCCTGGGCAGAAGATCGCCGCTCGCGAATTGAAGGTAAAGGAAAAATCAGCGTTCGAATTGAAGACGCAAACATTAGCATTGATGGAAATTCCGCAACTGTAAAATTTAAGCAGTTTTATAGCTCTGATCGCCTTTCTTCCACCAGTAGAAAAGTTCTAGTTCTCAGCAAGCAAGATGGCAAGTGGCTGATTAAGCAGGAGCGTTCGGGTAGCTAATGTTTTTCATTTTCCCTAGAGCTGTTTCAATGCGTAGGCTCATTGAAACAGCCGCAATCAGTGTAACCACAGCCTTGACTTTAGTTTTTGCCAATACTCAGAACGCATGGTCAAATAATAATCCGCCAGACAAGTCTAGTTTTCAAATAACGAAGCAGGGCCCCAATCCAGATTTAATGCTGATTCAGGTATATCAGCATTTAGCCAACAACGAGTTAGATAAGGCACAGACAAAGATTGATACTTTGTTGACCGCCTACCCCAATTTTCAATTAGGGCATTTAATTCGTGGTGATTTAATTACCATGCGCACGCGACCGGTGAATCGCTTTGGTGCGGTCAATGGATCCGCCAATGACAAGTTAAAGGATTTGCATGAGGAAGCTCAGGCACGCATTCGCGCAATCACAGAACGCCCGCAAAAAGAGTTAATTCCCAACGTACTTTTACAAATGAGCGACGAACAGCGCTATGCATTGGTGATGGACGCAAAACGTGCGCGGATTTTTCTTTACGAAAATATAGGCGGTACCCCTACTTTGGTAAATGATTATTACGTCAGCCAGGGTAAGTTGGGGATTGATAAATTTAAAGAGGGAGATCAACGTACGCCGCTAGGTGTGTACTACATCACCACGCGTCTGCCGGGCGCTAAGTTGCCCGATTTTTATGGCCCTGGTGCACTTCCGCTAAATTATCCTAATGAATGGGATAAGTTGAATGGCCGTGGTGGCTCTGGAATTTGGTTACATGGCGTCCCACAACACAATTACAGTCGCGCTCCGCTTGCTTCGGATGGGTGTGTCGTGTTGTCGAATCAAGATTTTTTGGCCTTAGCTGCGACGGTTGACATAGCGAAAACGCCGGTCATCATTAGTGAACGCATTGAATTCATCAATCGAGCCAACTGGGCCGTGGAAAAACAATCAGCTCGAAAACTGCTCGATGTATGGCGCACTGATTTTGCGACCGGAAATCCCAATACCTTGGCACGTCATTACAGTAAAAATTTTAAATCAAGTCTGAATGAAGGACTAACTAGTTGGCTACAAAAACGAACACAGGGTATCGCGGGAATACCAGACACCAGCATTAAATTGCGCGACATTTCTCAATTCAGGTACCCTAGTCGTGAAGAAATTATAGTCAGTAGCTTCATCCAAGATATCAATACAAGTCGAGGCCTATCTAGCTTTAAACACAAACAGTATTGGACTAAAGAATCAGGTCAATGGCGTATCGTTTTTGAAGAAAACACTCTCATCGCAGGCAATCGTCTCGACCCTGAAGTAGCGAGGTCGCAACTACCAGTTGCTCAAGTTAGCGTCGCTAAAACATCGCAATTAAGAATAGAAAAAGTAGAAGCAGCATCTACTTCAAGCAATAAAACTGAGAAAACAAGCACAACAAAATCTACTAATTTAGCTCACAACGAGGTGTTAAAAACCGTCGAGCAATGGGTCAAAGTGTGGAGCCAAAAAAACACCAAGGCATATCTGGCCCATTATGCCAAAGAATTTCAAACACCCAATGGCGAGTCGCGTAAGTCATGGATGGAAGAGCGCCGTTCACGTATTGAAGGTAAAGGCAAAATTACAGTGCAACTAGATAAGCCAACGGTTACAGTAGACGGCAACACAGCAACTGTTAAATTCAGACAAAACTATCAATCTGGTGCACTTGTAGCAAGTAGCAGAAAGACCTTGCTGATGGTTAAGCAAGACGGAAAGTGGCTAATAAAACAAGAGAAAACTGGTAGTTAATTGAAACAAGCAAATTTGATTATTATTTGATGATTAAAAGGAGCACTATATGATTTCCGCATTTCAGCGCGAATTAAAAAAAGCAAGCGCAACATTTATTATTGCTTTGTTTGGCCTAACGTTCAGCGTGGGCTCAAGTGCTCAAGAACTACCCAAAGTCAGTATTAAAACGTCTATGGGGGATATCGTCCTAGAGCTCTATCCCGATAAAGCGCCAAAAACAGTAGAGAACTTTTTACGTTACGTCAAAAAAGGCCACTACAATAAAACGATCTTCCACCGCGTGATTGATAATTTCATGATTCAAGGTGGCGGGATGGACAGCGCTATGAAAGAAAAAGCCACGGATAAACCCGTCGTATCAGAAGCAAAAATGGCGTTTGAACAAGGGCTAAAAAATGATATGGGTACGATAGCAATGGCGCGCATGCCTGATCCAAACTCAGCCCGCGCGCAGTTCTATATCAATGTAAACAATAATGATTTTTTGAACTATCAACCGCTACCTGATGGCGACCCGGTTTCTGTATTGAAAAATGGCGACTCAATAAGCTTGCCGCGCGCACGTGCCTTAGTTGTTGCCGCAGGTTATACCCCATTTGGTAAAGTAATCGAAGGCTGGGAAGTCGTCGAAAAAATCAAATCTGCTGCCGTAACCGATGTCAGCATTTACCAAAACGTACCGACAAAACCTATCACTATTATCTCAGTCAAAATAATCAAATAATTTTTCACTTCAGAATCTGCAGCGCAATTGCTCAACATGGGCGAACATCGCTAAGCAGACTTCTTTCAGATTAGATTCAGTTACAATACGTCATCCATTTTTTAGAGGTCTATTATGGCAGTCCTGCTCACCACCAATCTCGGCAATATCAAAATCGAACTTCACGCAGACAAGGCACCAAAAACAGTAGCCAATTTTCTTGCCTACGTTGAAGCTGGTCATTACACGGGCACTATTTTCCATCGTGTTATTCGTGGTTTTATGATACAAGGTGGCGGTTTTGAAGTTGGTATGAAACAAAAACCTACCAATGCGCCAGTCGAAAATGAAGCGAAGAATGGCTTGAAAAACGTACCATATAGCTTGGCGATGGCACGTACTAGTGATCCACATTCAGCTTCAGCTCAATTCTTTATCAACACCGTGGACAATGAATTTCTCAACTATCCTGGCCAAGATGGCTGGGGTTATTGCGTATTTGCCGAGGTCACCGAAGGCAAAGAAGTCGTCGATAAGATTTCGGCATCCAAAACTACACGCTCTGGTATGTTTGCCGATGTTCCGGTTGAAAATATCATTATCGAAAAAGCAGAAGTAATTTAAATTTTTAAGCTTTTTTTATTGGATCATCTGAATGCCTGCTTTAACCAGTAACGAGCACTCTGATCAACAAGCGCAACCCAAAGCGGTTGCGCTTTTTGTTTCCGATGTTCATTTATGCGATGTGCTACCTGATACGACAGAAGCGTTTCTTCGATTTTTGGCGACGCAAGCGATACACGCTGAACGAGTGTATTTGCTAGGTGATCTATTTGAATATTGGGCGGGGGATGATGACAGTGAAACTCCCTACAATCACACCATCATTACTGCCTTACGTGCCGTCAGCGACGCGGGTGTCAAGTTGTATTGGATTGCTGGCAATCGAGACTTTCTTGTTGGAGAAGGTTTTGCACATCTAACTTCGGTTCAGCTATTAAATGATCCCCATGAATTACAACTCGCAGGTCGACATTTATTAATTTCACATGGCGATGCACTATGCACCGATGATGTCAGCTATATGGAGTTTCGCTCCATGGTACGCAAACCGGCCTGGCAAACACAATTTTTAGCTAAGCCTTTAAGTGAGCGCAAAGCGATTATTCAAGGCATGCGTCAGGCCAGCAATAGCGAGCAGAAAAATAAGAGTATGGCGATTATGGATGTTAATCAAAATGCGGTTGCGCGATGGTTCGAGCAATTTCCGGGGACGAGTTTAATCCACGGTCATACGCACCGCACCGCGACGCATACTGAAGCCCATGGCTTGCGTTATGTCCTACCCGATTGGGATTGTGATCATGCATCTACGCCACGTGGTGGTTATTTACGTTTAGAGGTCGATGGGCAATTACAATTTATTTATTTGTAGACGCTCTCTTTTTTGGCTAGCTTAGCAATCGAGCTTCTTCGCTCAATTACTCAGTCTTTACTTAGCCTCTGCGAGTAAGCGTAGTATTTCAGGTCGGACATTAGCTGGCAAATTATCGTTCTATGGCAACCACGATTGCTGAACGTTTATTGCCATCCTTTTTTAGCAAATTTAAAACAAATCAAATCCATCGTTTAATCCACCAGTTGCGAAATTTCATCTGCATCGATACGTTTCTCATTCAAGGATTTTTCACAAACAATACCTGCCACTAAAATCGCGGCACGCAATTTTTCAATTTGCTCTTGTTGAGAGCAAACGTGCTCTGTAAGTTGGCGGAATGCTTTTGAAATTGGATCATCGCCGTTCGTGCTTAAACCATAGGCGCTGAATCCAGAAGTATCTGTGCCTTCATTTACTACATGTCCTGATTTCACTAGATGTGCAGGATTACCCACCGCAGTCGCACCAGCTGGAACTGGTTTGATTACAACCGAATTAGAGCCGATTTTTGCACCAGCACCAACAGTAAAACCACCTAAGATTTTTGCACCAGCACCGACAATCACGCCCTGTTCTAAAGTTGGGTGACGTTTAGCACCTTTCGTCAATGAGGTTCCACCTAGAGTGACTCCTTGATAAATCGTACAATCATCACCCACCACGGCAGTTTCGCCAATTACGACGCCAAAGCCATGATCAATGAACACACGCTTACCAATCGTCGCACCAGGATGGATTTCAATTCCGGTAAAAATCCGCGCCAGATGCGCAATAAAGCGCCCTAGCCACTTCATTCCGTGTGTCCAACACCATTGAGCCCAAACATGCATGACGATTGCTTGCAGGCCCGGATAACAGGTAATCACCTCCCAAGTATTTCGGGCGGCGGGATCACGTTGGATGATGCTGGCGATATCTTCGCGTAGTTGTTTGAACATAAAATTGGGAAATGCTGGCCGAGTCAGTACAATCTTGTAAACGGTGACTAGTGTAAAAGGTTTTTGCGTTTGCTGCAGGAGCAACCGTCTTTATGTGTATGCACGTTGGCAAGTGCGTTTGCGATGGCACTAGAAGATGCGGTATCTGCCAAAGATACCGCGACAGATGTCACTGAACAGCGATGCGTTGACGACGTGCCTCGTAAAGACAGACCCCAGATGCAACTGAAACATTCAAACTTTCCACAGAACCTAGCATGGGAATTTGCACCAGCATATCGCAATTTTCGCGCGTCAAGCGGCGCATACCTTCGCCTTCATTTCCCATGACAATCGCGATACCACCTTTGAAATCGACATCGTAAATCGTTTTTTCGACGTCATCGGAGGTGCCGATAATCCAGATATCGCGTTCTTTCAGTTCGCGAATCGTGCGTGCCAAATTGGTTACTGTAATATAAGGCACTGTTTCCGCCGCCCCACTCGCCACTTTTTCAGCGGTAGCATTTAATCCAACAGCACGATCTTTAGGCGCAATCACTGCATGCGCACCAACACCGTCTGCCACACGCAAGCAAGCACCTAGATTATGTGGATCAGTAATGCCATCCAATATCAGTAACAAGGGAGGTCCTTCAATTGCATCAAGTAATTCATCCAAATTACGTGCCAATGAGAGTTCACCTGCCTTCGCGACCACACCTTGATGGCGACGGGTTCCAACGATATTAGAAAGGCGCTGATCATCTGCTTGAATAATCCGTATGCCTGCTGATTTGGCAGCATGAATCAATTCCTGCATACGACGATCAGAGCGATCATTGTCAACATAAATCTCTTCTACTGACGATGCTTCATGACGGATACGAGAGGTCACGGCATGGAAACCGAAAATCATTTTACTTTTCATTGCTCACTTCTTTTAGGTATTTAAATTTTTTTACAATAACTAGCTGATCAAGTACAAGCCAGATCAATCAGATTTAGCGTTTCTTACGCACTGGTGGTGCCGCCTTCACTTTACGCTCCGCGCGGGTCGCCGCGACCGACACTTTTTTACGCTTGGTTTTACTTGATGGCGTCTCTACGTAGACCGCAGGTTCTTTACGAGCTTTCGCTATATTGCTAGTCACCGTTTTTTCAATCTCAATGGCACGCCCAGCCTTCGCATTTGCGCCACGCTTTGCTTGACGTGTCTCTGCAAGCTCTTCAAATTCACGTGTTTTAGGGAAACGGTTTGGTACCACATTGGTCGCCAAAGACAAATCAATTTTACGCGCATCGATGTCGACACGACTGACCACCACTTTAACTTTATCGGTCAACTGATAGCGCTTCCCACTACGCTCACCTCGTAACTCATGACGTGCATCATCGAATTGAAAGTAGTCAGCACCGAGTTCCGTAATATGAACCAAGCCTTCTACAAACATTTCATCTAATTGCACGAATAAACCAAATTGCGTTACACCAGAAATGGTGCCGGTAAACTCCTCACCAAGCTTACTCTTCATGTAATAACATTTGAGCCAAGCTTCAACGTCGCGCGATGCTTCATCGGCACGGCGTTCATTCGCAGAACAATGGGTACCGAGCATATCCCAAATCGTTATTTCTTTTTGCTGACGCTCTTTACCAGCAGCACGATCAGCCGCCATTTGTTTGCGGGCTGCGTTCGATACACTGGTATTCAGAACACTGGTATCGATACCTTTAGGCTCGTACTTTTTCCCTTGCAAAATCGCTTTAATAGCGCGATGCGTCAACAAGTCAGGATAACGACGAATCGGACTTGTGAAATGGGCATAGGCATCGTAGGACAAACCAAAATGACCAATATTGTCAGGGCTATAAACGGCTTGCTGCATTGAGCGCAATAACATCGTTTGCAATAATTGTGAATCTGGCCGCCCTTTTATTTTTTCCATTAATTGCGCGTAGTCAGACGCTGAGGGTGTATCACCTCCCATCAGATTTAAACCGACCTGACGCAAGAAATTTCTTACTTGAGTTAATTTTTCTTTGGTGGGACCTGCGTGTATCCTATACACGCCTAAGTGTTCAAATTCTGCTAACAAACTGGCGGCACATACGTTAGCAGCCAACATACATTCTTCGATCAACTTATGTGCATCATTGCGGGTACGCGCTAAGATTTTTTCTATCTTGCCAGCGGCATTGGCGACGATATAAGTTTCAGTCGTTTCAAAATCAATCGCTCCACGACGCTGACGCGCTTTCAACAAAACTTGAAAGCACTCATACAAATGCAGCAAATGCGGCACCAAGGGCAGCCGTTTATTCGCCTCTGGTCCTTTCGTGTTTCCAAGAATAGTGGCCACTTCAGTGTAAGTAAAGCGAGCTGCAGAATGAATGACTGCTGGATAAAATTGATAGGCGGTCACTTCACCGTCGAGAGAAATAACCATATCGCAAACCAAGGTCAACCTATCGACATTCGGATTCAATGAACACAAACCGTTAGACAATTTCTCAGGCAGCATAGGGATAACGCGGCGCGGAAAATAAACCGACGTGCTACGCAATAAAGCATCTTCGTCAATCGCGTCATTCGGTTTGACGTAATGACTAACATCGGCAATCGCCACCAGTAAGCGATACGCTTTTTGGCGCCCGATTTTTACCGGCTCGCAATAAACGGCATCGTCAAAATCGCGCGCATCTTCACCGTCGATAGTAACTAAAGGGACATCCCGTAAATCAACACGGTCTTCTAAATCTTTTGCAGTAACATCAAAAGGTAATTTTTCAGCGGCGCGTTTCGCTGCTGCAGAAAATTCATGTGGTACGCCGAACTTACGTACCGCGATTTCGATTTCAATGCCTGGGTCGTCAATTTCACCCAAGATTTCAACTACTTTTCCTATTGCCTGTGAATACTTGGTCGGCTGTTCAATCAACTCAACACTCACTACCTGACCCGCTTTTGCTTTGCCCGGTGTTCCTGCCAATAAAATATCCTGATTGATGCGGTTATCTTCTGGGGCAATCAACCATACACCGTTTTCGTTGATCAAACGACCGATAATATGCGTATTAGCACGTTCCAAAATCTCCGTGACACTACCTTCTAAACGACCTTTTCTATCCGTACCTACCACTTTCGCACTGACACGATCACCATTTAAAATGCGTGCCATCTCACGTTCAGGTAAAAACAAGTCTGGGCTACCGTCATCGGGCGTCAAGAAACCATAACCATCGCGATGACTACTGACCTTCCCTACAATTAAATTATCTTGCGCCAGGGCAGAGAAATTGCCTGCCGTATCTTGTTTGACCTGACCTTCGCGCTCCATCGCTTTCAGTCTCTTTGCCATACCATCGATCTCCTCAGGTTTAACACCCAATTTTTTTGCAATCGAAGTCGCTTTCAATGCGGTCTTAGACGTACGTAAAACACCGAGAATGTCCTCGCGGCTGGGAATGGGATAAAGATGTTTGTTCAAAGCAGTAGAATCTCTTCAGATAGAAAAATAGAAAATAGAAAACGTAGCGAAGGTAGTTAGTTTATCGGGTTACACTGAAAATAAATAGCTAAGTTTGAAGAAGTGAATTTCAAAACGAGGACGATCTAAACCACTAAACACATTGACTTTAACCAGCTTTACTTTATAATTCTCGCTTTCGTTGCCCACGTGGCGGAATTGGTAGACGCGCATGGTTCAGGTCCATGTGCCTTCGGGTGTGGGGGTTCGAGTCCCTCCGTGGGCACCACAGCATGAAATAGCAATACACCTTAAAAGCACTTTAACTTAATAGAATCAATAAGTTAAAG